>JBQCJO010000531.1:0-3509 GCA_051952735.1 Rhizomicrobium sp. | reverse complement strand
GGATTCGCGCCCGGCCAGCCACCCTCGATGTAATCCAGCCCCAGCCGATCCAGCGCCAGCGCTATTTGACGCTTGTCCTCCACCGAGAAATCGACCCCCAGCGTCTGCGCGCCGTCGCGAAGCGTCGTGTCGAACAGGTACAGGCGTTCCTTGCTCACTTTTTGACTTCCCAGGTCGTGCCCTGCGGCCCGTCCTTGAGCACGATGCCTTGCGCCAGAAGCTCATCGCGGATGCGGTCACTCTCTTTGAAATCCTTCGCCTTGCGCGCGGCGAGACGCGCTTCGATGGCGCGTTCGATGGCAGCGGTATCGACACTCTTCTTGCTCTTGAGTGCTTCGGGCTTCACGGAGAATCCGAGCAGTGCCAGACCACCGGCCAGATGCTCCGGCGATGATTTGTGCAATTCGGCAATCGCAGCCGGCGTGTTGAGATCGTCCGCCAGCGCGGCGAGTAAATTTTCTCCCACGCCGGTATCGGCCAGCGGTTCCACGATGTCGTACCACTTCTCCAGCGTGTTCCAGCTTTCGCGCATGCCTGCGACGGTCCAGTCCATCGGCTGGCGGTAATGCGAGCGAAGCATGTTGAAACGCAGCACATCGCCCGGCCAATCGGCGAGCAGCTCGTTGATCGTGACGAAGTTGCCCAGCGACTTGGACATCTTCTCGCCTTCCACATTCAGGAAGCCATTGTGCATCCACACATTTGCGAGCGGATGGCTGTGATGCGCGCTTTCGCTTTGCGCGATTTCGTTTTCGTGGTGCGGAAAGATGAGATCGTTGCCGCCGCCGTGAATGTCGATGGTGTCGCCGCCTTTGAAGGTCGCCGCGATCATCGCGGAGCATTCCAGATGCCAGCCGGGGCGAACACGGCCCCACGGGCTATCCCAACCCGGCGTGTTCGCATCCGACGGTTTCCACAACACGAAATCCATCGGGCTTTTCTTATAGGGTGCCACATCCACGCGCGCACCGGCGATCATGTCGTCGGTCGAGCGGCGCGAAAGCTTGCCGTAATCGGCTTTGGACGACACGTCGAACAGCACATGCCCCGCCGCTTCATAAGCGTGGCCGTTGTCGATGAGCGTTTTCGTCATCGCGATCATGGGCGCTATGTTCTCGGTCGCGCGCGGCATGGCGCTTGGTTGCAAGCATCCCAGTGCCGTCACGTCGTCGCGATAGACGCCATAAGTCTGTTCGGTAAGTTCGCGCACCATATCGAGGATCGGCACATTGCGATCACCGCGGCGCTCCAGCGCGCGTGCGTTGATCTTGTCGTCGATGTCCGTGATGTTGCGGACATAAGTGACGTGATCCGCCCCATAGACATGGCGCAGCAGCCGGAACAGCACATCGAACACGATGGCGGGGCGCGCATTGCCGATATGGGCATAGTCGTAAACCGTCGGCCCGCACACATACATGCGCACGTTTCTGGGATCGATCGGCGCGAAGTCTTCCTTCGTGCGGGTCAGCGTGTTGTGGAGGCGAAGCGTGGTCATGGCGTTCTTCTTAGCGTGATTTGGGGGCAGTTTCCGAACTCTATCCACCTCACCACTGTCATGGCCCACCGGAGTGTGGGCCACCCAGTTGAAACTGCCACCATGAAGCCTGTCGAAACGCCGGCCTCAGCGAACCCGGAAACAGCAATCCGCTGCAACCTGGGTGGCCCACACTCCGGTGGGCCATGACAATTCGAGAATGTGGATGAGCAACAGGGGTTTCGCGGCGGTCAGCCGCAAATCGAACAGATCGTAATGTGGCGGATAAAGCTCACGCCGTTTCCCCTTTGAGCCGGGCGAGAATTTTCGCGCGACCCATCAACGGTAGCAGCTTCTTCATTTCCGGTCCACTTTCGCGGGCGGTGAGCGCCAGGCGCAGCGGGTGGAAAAGATCGCGGCCTTTGGCGCCGGTCGCGGCGGAAACCGCCTTTGTCCACGCGCCCCATGTGTTTTCGTCCCACGGTTTAGGCGGGAGAAGCTCGGCAGCTTTTGAAGCAAACGCGGCGTTTTCGATCACCGGCGTCACCGTGCCGGTCACCAATGCGGCGAGGTCTTCCGCATCGGCAAGCCGCGCGACGTTCGGCTTGATCGCGTTCCACAATTCTTCGCTGTCCACGCCGAGCAGCGACAAACGATCCTTCACCGCGTCATAGGGCAGCGCGTGGAGCAGCTTAGTGTTGAGGCCTTCCAGTTCCTTCGGATCGAAATGCGCGGGCGCGCGGCCGATCTTGGCGAAGTCGAAATCGGCGGCGAGCGCATCCAGCGACGCACCGAGCGTGATGGCGTCGGAGGTGCCGGTTTTCGCGAGATAGGAGTCCAGCGCCAGCGGTTCGATACCGCCTTCGCGGATTTCGCGCAGCGACAATGAGCCGATGCGCTTCGACAACGCCTCGCCGCCTGCGCCGATGAGCAGCGGGAAATGCGCGAAGTGCGGAATCGCGGCGCCCAGCGCGGCGAAGATTTCGATCTGGGCTGCGGTGTTGGTGACGTGATCCTCGCCGCGGATGATATGCGTGATCTTGAAGTCCACATCGTCCACCACAGAGGGCAGCGTGTAGAGGAAACGGCCGTCCTCGCGGATGAGCACGGGGTCGGAGAGATGCGCCGTGTCGATCTCGACATCGCCGCGCATCAGGTCATGCCATTTCACTTTCGACTGCGAAAGCTTGAACCGCCAATGCGGCTTGCGCCCCTCGCCTTCCAGCTTCGCGCGATGTTCGGCGGTGAGCTTCAGCGCGGCGCGGTCATAGACCGGCGGCTTGTGCATCGCGATCTGGCGCTTGCGGCGGCGGTCCAGCTCGTCGGCGGTTTCGTAGGCGGGATAGAGATGGCCGCTTGCTTTCAGCGCTTCGGCGGCACGGGCGTGCGCATCGGCGCGCTCGACCTGGCGCGCGAAGATGTCGTGCGTCATGCCGAGCCACGCGAGGTCTTCCAGAATCGCCGCTTCATATTCCGGCTTGCTGCGCTCGGTATCGGTGTCGTCGATGCGCAGGAAGAACTTGCCGTGATGCTTCTTCGCGAACAGCCAGTTGAGCATGGCCGTGCGCGCATTGCCAACATGGAGCAATCCCGTGGGCGATGGGGCGAAACGAACGATAGTCATAGGTCGCGCGCGTCCCGGAACGCGTTGGTGATGGGGTAGCGGCGGTCGCGGCCGAAATTCTTGCGCGTGAGCTTCACGCCAGGCGGGGCCTGGCGGCGTTTGTATTCGCTGACATAAAGAAGCTGCTCGACGCGTTTCACCGTGGCGGGGTGATAGCCCTTGGCGCAGGTGGCTTCGAAGGTCATCTCGTTTTCGACAAGGCATTCGAGGATGCCGTCCAGAATGTCATAAGGCGGCAACGAGTCCTGGTCTTTCTGGTTGTCGCGCAATTCCGCGCTCGGCGGCTTGGTGATGATGCGTTCAGGGATCACGCGGGTCTTCGGCCCCAACCCGATGCGCGACACGTTCTCGTTGCGCCAGTGGCAGAGTGCGAAGACGTCGGTCTTGTAAACGTCCTTCAGCACATTG
>JBQCJO010000530.1:0-3458 GCA_051952735.1 Rhizomicrobium sp. | reverse complement strand
ACCGAACCGATGCATGCCTATTCCGGCAGCGGCGCGTCCTATGGCGCGACGCAGACGCCGGACGACCAGATCGGCCTGCTGTCCGGCCTCGGCGGCGGCCATGCGCGCATCGAGCTGCCCTATCCGGTGCAGGAATCCGCGTTCGACGTCATCGAACTGCGCCGTTGACCGAAGGTGCGGCGCTCGCGTACATCTGCGCCGTTCACGCCTCGCTTCGGGGAATTATGCAAGAGATTGTCACCATCCACTGACGCCCGCTCTCGAGCGGGCATTGGCTGACGCGATGTTTCGCGCGCACTGGCTTGCGCGCGCCATCGCGGAGTTCAGTGCGATGAAAGACATCTCAAGTGAACATTTCCAAATTGGAGCAACGCGTCCTGCACGTTCTGGCGCAGGGCGGATTCATCAAACATACGCGTGACGGCAAGGACGTGATCGAAGTCGATTGCTTCAGCCGTGACGGTTATCGGCTGGCGGATTGCACGCTGGGGCTTTTCAGGAAGCTCAAGCGGCGCGGCCTCATCGTCAGCATCGGCGGCCAGCCTTATCGCATCTCGCGACTGGGTCTGGATTGCGTGCGCGCGCAAGCCGACAACCGTTGACGTGAGAACCTCTCCGGCGAAAGCCGGAGAGGCTTACGCGTCCCGCAATTTCTCGACGGCGACTTCTTTCTTCCATGCGGTGAGAAAATCGCTGGACGATTGCGGCGGCGCTTCGGCCATCAGCTTGTCCATGAAGCTTGCGAAGCCGCGTTCGAAACCGTGACGGCGCAGCTTCCACAACGCGCGCACGCCGGGCTGCGCCAAAGTCTGCCGCCAGCTTTCGGCGAAGCTCGCATAGACGGCGTCCGTCAGAAGGCCCTCCTGATGCTGCAGATACGTGTCTTCCGCGCTCGCGAGGAACGCGCCGTAGATCGCGATGAACTGCCCGAACTCGATGGAAGAAATATCGGTCGCGCCGGCCGTGCCTTTGGGCAGCGCGTCGCCCAGCTTCGGATCACCCGTGGCGAGTACGATGTCCACCACGCGCGTCGCGCGGCCCTGTCGGATCGAGGCCTGCTGATTGCGTTCGGCCTGACGGATCTGCAGCGCGAGATAGATGAGCGAAATCAGAACGGCGATGCTGCTCGCCAGACTTCCGATCGATGCCCAATCCGAAAGACTCATGTGCCACCCTCCCGGCCCAATTAGCTAGGAGCGGGTCGCGGCAGCGTCAAGAAGCGAGGGATCAGGCTCTGGCGAATTCCAGCTTCATCTCGTCCAGCAGCCGCGCTTCGCCGTCGGTGATCTTGCCGTCGGCATTGGCCACGGCGCGCGCCGCGCTCAGAAACGCGATCTTGGTGTCGGCATCTTCGCGCTCGATGCGATGCAGCGCCGGATCGAGCTGCATCAGCGACGGCCGGAAGCCCGCGACGTAGTCCGTGAGCCCGCCCATCTGCGCATCGCTCACCGGATGGCCGTTCTTCGCCAGCATCGCGATGGCATGATCGACCATGGCTTTGCGTTCGGCAGCGGCGATGTCGCCATCGGCACGCGCAAGCAATCCCAGCGGAATCAAGTGATGGGTGATGACATCGCGCGTTTCCTGCGGCAGGGGATAGGGAATTTCGGCGGAGTCCTGTGCCGCGCGCGGCTCGTGCCTGTCGCGCACATATTGGCCGAACCGGCCCGCAAACATCGTCTGTTCGATCCCCATGACCGGCCCCTCAAAACGCTGGCGAAGCTAGTGAAATGCCGTGACAGATTTGTGTCGGCGCACTCAAGCGGGAACGCTGCCGCCCTTCGGTCCCCAGAACGCCACCCAGGTGAGGAAATCGTCGCTGAAGGTCTCGAACCGGTGCGGCACCTTTGCGGCCACGAACAGCATGTCGCCGGGCGCGAAGGTCACCACCTCATCGCCGCGCCGGAACGTGCCGGTACCGCTGACGACGATATAGACTTCATCCTGCGTATGCGGCGTCTGCGTGTCTTCGCCTTCCGGCTTGAACAGCACGAAGCGCCCATCGCCGTGGTTGAACACGTTGATGTAATTCTCGGACGCCTGATTCAGCGTCTTGCGCAAATCCGCGAGCGCGAATTTGACCGGCGGCGTCACGCGCGCTTCTTCGCGGCGTCGGCGAAGCGGCCGAACAGGTAGTGTGAGTCCATCGGTCCGGGCGAGGCTTCGGGATGATACTGCACGCTGAACACGTCGCGGTTTTCAATGCGAAGGCCGCAATTGGTACCGTCGAACAGCGAGACATGCGTCTGCTTCACGCCCTTGGGCAATGTGTCCGCGTCCACGGTGAAGCCGTGGTTCATCGACACGATCTCGACCTTGCCCGTTTCCAGATCTTTCACAGGATGGTTCGCGCCGTGATGGCCCTGCGCCATCTTCTTCGTCTCGCCGCCAAGCGCGAGGCCCAGCATCTGGTGACCGAGGCAGATTCCGAATACCGGGATGTTCGTCTCCAGCAATCCCTTGATGGTCGGTATCGCATAAGCGCCGGTCGCCGCCGGATCGCCCGGGCCGTTGGACAGAAGAACACCATGCGGCGAATGGCGGATCACATCTTCATAAGACGCCGATGCCGGAAGCACGATGATCTCCGCACCGTGCCCGGCAAGCTGGCGCAGGATGTTGCGCTTCACGCCGTAGTCGAGAACCACCGCGCGCCATGTCGGGTTCTTCTCGGCCACATAGCCTTCGCCCCACAGCCACGGCATTTCGTTCCACGCATATTGCTGGCGCGTGGTGACGTCCTTGGCGAGGTCGAGGCCGACCAGCCCCGGAAATGCACGCGCCTGTTTCACCAGCGCGTCGCGGTCGAATTTTCCTTCTGGCGATACCGCGACGACGCCATGCGGCATGCCCTGTTCGCGGATGCGGTTGGTGAGCGCGCGCGTGTCGATGCCCGCGATGCCCGGAATGTTGTGCAGCTTCAGCCAGCGGTCCAGCGGCGACAGCGCGCGATAGTTCGAAGGCTGGCTCGCATCGGAACGCACCACCATCGCGCGCACCACTGGCGTGGTCGCTTCGATGTCTTCGCTGTTGGTGCCGACGATGCCGATGTGCGGGAAGGTGAAAGCCACGATCTGCCCGGCATAGGACGGATCGGTGAGGATCTCCTGATAGCCCGTCATCGCGGTGTTGAAGCAGACTTCGCCCACCGCGGCGGTCGCGGCGCCGAACCCCTGTCCCTCGAACACCGTGCCGTCGGCAAGAACCAGAAGCCCTGTCGCGCGTGAAACGGTGGCCGCCGTGCGTTCGGCGGTTGCGGAAATTTGCTCGCTCATGGGGGACTCCGATTTGGCGGAAAATAGGAACGTGCACCCCTAGGGTCAAGCGCGTCGCGAAGCCGCGCTATCCGGCGCGCGATCCGTTTGGAACCGGCCGTTCCGGCATGGCGAGCGCCGGCAGGATTCCATCCTCGTAACCGATGTCGAACAGCATGCCTTCGCTCTGGATTCCCGCCATTT
>JBQCJO010000529.1:0-3931 GCA_051952735.1 Rhizomicrobium sp. | reverse complement strand
GGCCTGGGCGTGGCGCAGTTCGATTCCAGTATTTCCGGACAGCTCGCCAACGGCCTGCGTGGTTCGGATTCCACGTTCAGTTGGCAGCTCATCGCGGGATTGACGATCCCCCTGGGCGATCGCTTCGAGCTGCAAGCGGATTATCGCTACCAGGGCCTCGGCAACACCGATCACACATTCTTCAACGGCGTCAATTCACCGATCTCGCTGAAGAACAATACCGTACAGTCGGCGATGCTGAACCTGCGCTGGTTTGTGGAGGATCATGCGCCGCCGCCGCCACCGCCACTGCCTCCTCCTCCGCCTCCGCCCGCGCCACCGCCGCCGGTGAAGACCTTCATTGTCTTCTTCGATTTCAACAAATCCGATCTCACGCCCGAAGCGGTGCAGGTGATCGCGCAAGCCTCGAACGTAGCAAAGCAGACCGGCGCGGTGCGCGTGCTCGTGACGGGCCACACCGACACGGTCGGCAGCGCGACCTACAACCAGGCGCTCTCGGAACGCCGCGCCGCATCGGTAAAGGCACAACTCGTCACGGACGGCCTCGCCGAAGATTCGATCGCCACTGTCGGCAAAGGTTTCGATGATCCTCTTGTCAAAACCGGCCCCAATGTGCGCGAGCCGCAAAACCGCCGTGCCGTGATCGATCTGGGAGACGCCGGAAGCTGACCCTCGAAAAGGAGGCCGCGATGACTCTGAAAGTCAGCCGTTTCGATCTTCTGATTGCCGCGATGCTTGGTGCGCTCATCGCGTTTCTCGGCGCCAATTTTTCGCCCGCTGCACGCACGATCGAGACACAGCGCGCCCTCGCCATCGTTCTTCCGCCGCCAAATGCCGTTCCGCGCGATCCGGATGCGGGCGCCATGAACGCAGAGCCGGACCGCGACAATTGGGATCCCGCGGACGGACAATCTCACTATGGCGATGGCGGCTCACCCGACGACGATGAGGACGACGACACGGACGGCAGCTACGACCCACCCGAACCGGCGGACACCACGCCGATCTGAAAATCAAAAAATCGACGCTCAATTCGGCGTCTGAAAAAACGGATTCGGCCGGACGATATCTCGGCGATCTCAGGCGGGACGATCCTGCTTGGATGCAGCCTGCAAGGCGCGATAGATGCAGGACGCGACGCCCATGAAGATCGCCGCGTGATGGTATTTCAGGGCTTCGCGCAAGGGTTCTTCCAAAACACCACTCGTCTCGTCGGGACTGCGTCGCAAATATCCCAGGCTCTCCGCTTCGCGCAGAAGGCGCAGGACATGCGAACGCGAAACCTCGAACCGGCGCGCGATTTCCTTCACGGAAATGCGCACGTTTCCCTTTGGCGGATAGACGTCGTCCGCCTGCCCCGATATCGCGATGTGATAGAGAATCGGAATTCCCGCATTCCGCGCCGCGAAGGGGGTGAAAACATTCGTTTCGTGCCGGCGCGCGACGTTCTCAAAACCTCTGCCAATGAAGAGACAGAACTGTTTGAAGATCTCAGGATCGTCCAGCAGGTCTGCGGCATGACGGGCTTCCGGATCAACAAGCGCCATCGCCATCATCTCGCTGCGGAATCCCTCGCGCACGGCTTCCTTCATGAGGTGCGATGGGATCAGGCGCTGCCGGCGCGTCGCGGGGGACGTCTCCTCCTCCCGCACCACGTAGCCCATCATGCGCAGATGCAGAAGGATCGCCGCGGCCCGGCCCGGACTCGCCAAACCTGTTGCGACGCAGAATTCCTGGATACCCGTGAGGCTGAGTTCGCCCCGCGCATCGAGATAGAGTGCAAAGACGCCGTAGAAAATTCGGCTGAGATCCTTCGCCAGTCGCGCGTCGACCGAGTTGCCTTCGAACCGCCGCAACAACCTGTGCACGGATTCCACGCAGGCTTCCGGAAAGCGCGGATGCGCAACCATGCGATCATAGGCGTCTGCGTCGATAACCGTTTTATCCGCAACCGCCGCAGACCAGTAAGCGAGGCCGGGAGCCTCCATGTTCGACCATCCCCGAATGGCGAATAAGATTTAGATAAAAATACGACAATTTCGCAATAGCGGTAAGACGGCCGGCCTGTTTCCGCGGGATACGCCTAGCGGCTGGTCCCGGTGCTGGCGACCACGACGCTGACCTTGCCGGTCACATCGAATGACGTCCAGGCCGCCTGTTGATCCGGCGCCTGCCGCGCGATCCAGGCAAGCTTGGTTTCAGCCCACGGCAGAACGGCGTTCGTCAGATTGTCGAGAACGTAATCCCCGTGATCGGTGGCCACGGTGAGCACGGCATGCGGCTCGCCGGTCTTGGAACGGGCAACAGCGATGCGCAAGGCGCGCGGCGAGAAATTGACGGCGATGAGTGCCTTGCGTTTGGCGAGCGCATAATCCTCGCAGTCGCCAAATCCGTCGGCCGGAATGGTCCAATAATCGACGCGCCCGTAATGAACGGCGTCTTCTTCCGGCTGGATGGCGGCGTTGTAAGCGGCGTTCACCTGCTCCAGGGTGGACCAGGTATCGGTGTCGAGCGCGACGGTGTTCGGCGCATCGGCGGGCTCGGCG
The DNA here is from genome assembly GCA_051952735.1 of Rhizomicrobium sp. Taxonomy (GTDB): domain Bacteria; phylum Pseudomonadota; class Alphaproteobacteria; order Micropepsales; family Micropepsaceae; genus Rhizomicrobium. The sequence goes on along the minus strand of JBQCJO010000529.1, from coordinate 1,385 downwards.
CACTCTGCCGGCTGGCGTGCGCAAAATGCGAGATAGCCCGACGGCGCTTCCGTTGCCGCGCCGATGGGCATTGCGGTGCTCGCATCTGCGCCCTGTGCGATGGTGGAGCGGCTGCCGGCGAGCACATTGTCCGGAACGGCCGACACCGCAAGCTGCGGGCTTTGGCAGGCAGCCAAAAGCAGCGCCGCGGCCAAAGCCGCCAACCGCCCAAGTTTCCCGCCCATTTTTCCGCGCCTTTGAAGGACGCGAACAGGCTACGGAAGAGACTTTGAGGCCCACTTAGACCGGTCGTTCGGATTTATTTCGAATTTTATGCAATCGCGGTCGGAAGGCCCGGAAAACCGCCTAATAAGAAAGCGTGATGGACACGGTGGCGAGATTTCCGTGTTTTGTGGCGCCGGGCAGCTTGCGGAGCTGCCAGCCATAATCGAACCGCGCATCGAGATAGTTCGTGATGCTGTAGCGCACGCCGACACCGGCACTGGCCAGCGTCGTGCTTTTGGGCAGGTTCGGCTGAGCGTTCTTGTACGACACCGCGCCATAGTCCCAGAAGATCAACGCCTGCGCGTCATCAGTGATGCCGAGATCCGTGTAGTCACGCAGCGGATGAATGGAGGGGCTGCGCAATTCGGTGCTGAAGAGCACACCCTGCGAGCCATTGGCAACGCGTGGATCATAACCACGCACGCTGTCCACGCCGCCTGCGCCAAGCTGTTCGCTGGGCATAAGCTCGGTGCCGGCAATTTGCGCCGTGCCCCGCACGATCCAGCTCAAATCCCAAGGCAGATCGGTCACGCGCGTGAGCTGCACATTGTCATAGACATATTGCGCTTCCGCGCCGACGACGCCGGATGCCTGGAAGACGGCGGTCGAATTGCTCGGCCCGAAATGTCCGGGGCTATAGACGAGCGTGTTCTCAAGCGCCGTCTGCCCCCAATCGTCCGGCCGGGTGGCGTCGTAGAGCAGCAGGAACTGATCGATCACCGTCGCGGTGGCGAAGATGCGGATGCCGCCGAACGCCAGATTGTTGTCGGTGCGCTTGAAGTCGAAACCGACGCGGATCTGCTGCGCGACACCGTCCGTCGCCGGCAGGCGCATGTCGTAGCGGCCGCTGATCTGGAAGCTGTGGCCCACCTGACCGAAGAACGGTCCAAGGTCCGGCACTTGCTGCACATAAGCCCCAAAGATATCCAGACCGTCGCCCCATGGCAGCGGCGCGAAATAGGTGAAGGAGTGAGACACGAAGCGCGGATCGTTGGACAAGCCCGGTCCGCGATCGGTCGAGCGCCACAGATCGGGGCTGGTGCTGAACTGATAGGAGATCTGCTGATCCAGTCCGAACAGGTCACCCCAGTTGAAACCGGCGCTGTAACGCTCGCGTCCCG
>JBQCJO010000528.1:0-8743 GCA_051952735.1 Rhizomicrobium sp. | reverse complement strand
AGGTCTTCCACCCTGCGGACATATGTGATCGCCTGTGCCGGCAAGTCGGCCCAGGAACGCGCGTTCGCGGTCGGCTGCTTCCATCCCTCGCTCGTCTCATAGACCGGAACCACCCTGGCCTGGGCGCCCTCGCCGGCCGGCAGGTGATCGATATCTTTACCATCGAGTCGATAACCGGTGCAGACTTCGATCGTATCGAAGCCGTCGAGAATATCGAGCTTGGTCAGGGCAAGGCCGTTGATGCCACAAGTCCGGACCGTCTGGCGTACCAGCATGGCATCGAACCAGCCGCACCGCCGCTTGCGTCCGGTGTTGACCCCGAACTCCTTGCCCCGGCGGCCGATCTCCTCGCCGATCTCGTTCCGTAGCTCGGTCGGAAAGGGCCCTTGGCCGACCCGCGTCGTGTAGGCCTTGCAGATCCCGAGCACATAGCCGACCCCGCCCGGCCCCATGCCGGTCCCGGTCGCCGCCTGGGCCGCTACCGTGTTGGAGGAGGTGACATAGGGATAGGTGCCGTGATCGATGTCGAGCAGCACGGCTTGCGCGCCTTCGAACAGGATGCGTTTTCCTTCGCGGCGCATCTCATCGAGTTTGCGCCAGGCGCAGCCTGCGAACGGCAGAATCTTCGGCGCGATCTCCTTCAACGATTGCAGCAATGCGTTCGCGTCGATCTCCTCCAGATTGGCGCCGCGCCGCAGCGTGTTGTGATGCGCGAGCAGCCGTTCGATCTTCATCGGCAGGGAATTGAAATCCTTCAGATCGATTACGCGCAGCGCGCGCCGGCCGACCTTGTCTTCGTAGGCCGGTCCGATGCCGCGCTTGGTGGTGCCTAGCTTCTGCACCGAGTTCGAGTTCTCGCGATTCTCATCCAATTCGCGATGCAGCGGCAGGATCAGCACGGCGTTCTCCGCCACCAGCAGCGAATCCGGCGTCACGCTCACGCCTTGCGCGCGAATCTTCTCCACTTCGGAAATGAACGCCCATGGATCGACCACGACACCGTTGCCGATGATGGCAAGCTTGCCGGGGCGCACGACGCCGGACGGCAGCAGGCTGAGCTTGTAGGTCACGCCATCGATGACGAGCGTGTGCCCCGCATTGTGGCCGCCCTGAAAGCGCACCACCACATCGGCGCGCGCGCACAGCCAGTCCACGATCTTGCCTTTGCCTTCGTCGCCCCACTGGGCGCCGATCACGGCGACGTTTGCCATTTGTCTTTAATTCCGTACCCGGATTATCCGCCTGCAACGCGGAATCGCGTCAGGCACGGTGACGACTTATAGCCCGAACGGTTTTGAAAAGTCAGGCCGCTTTTGGGCCGAAAGGAACCAGCATCGGAACCCTGCGGCGATAGGCGTCATAATCCCGTGGGCCGAGTTCCTCGCGCAGCCAATTCTCTTCCAGCCGTGCCTTCAGCCAGTAGCCGACGATGAGCAGGAGCGCACCCAGATAGGCGTGGACCTGCGCAATCACGATTGCGGAAGCGATGGCAGACAAAAGGATGCCGGTATAGATCGGATGTCGCACGATGGCATACGGCCCGGTGTCCACCACGTGATGGCCTTCTTTGCGCGTGATCGAGCCTGACCATAGCCGCCCCAGATGGATGCGCGCCCACCACGCGAATGCAAAACCAAGGAATGTGACGGCGACCATGGCCCAAGCGACTGGTATCGGAGCGTAAGCGGCATCTCCCATCACGCCGGGCCACCGGCTCCAAACGAGGTGGCCATCTTGTGTCTTCAAGATCCCGCCTAAGAGAAAGTAAAAGCCCGCCAGTGCAATGACCCGATAGATCCACTCGCGGCCGATACCGGGGCGCTTCACCGTGCGGTTCGCCCAGATGGAAGCGACGATCCAGGTGATTGCCCAGATCCACCACGGAATAAAGATCGCGGTATCCGGCCACATGCCAAGCCACATATCAGCCCCCAACCAAGCGGCGTTTGAGACGTGGGCGGTCAGGCCCATGATTGCAAGGGGCTAGTGCGGCGGATGGGAAAGGTCGGGCAGGTTCATCAACGGCGCGGAGGCGTTGCATTTCGTCTGCGCCCGGTCCTGCGCCTTTTTCGTGCGCGCGAGGAATGAGTCCACCATCTTCTGATTCATGCCACGTTTCAGCATGATGTCGGACATCTGCTTGTTGAACGCTTTCTCGTCCGCGCCGCTGGCGATGACTTCCAGCATCTTCTCATGCAAAGCGAAATCATCCGGTGTCAGCGATTTGTGAAGCTCGCTTGTCGCGCAAGCGCATGCATCCTTGTCCACGTCGCCGATCTTGATGTGATCCGTCGCCGCCGCTGCTTTCACGCAGACTTCCACTTCCGGATTGACCGGTGTGGATTTCTTCTGTGCCGGCGCGCCGGTGGCAAGTGCACCGGCAGCGAACAGGATCGGCAATGCGAGAACGACAGACCGCAAATCACACTCCGGCAGATCAGAAGCTCAGGGACTTCGCCATCTTAACCGGCGGCAGCTTGACGATGCTCGTGAGCGTTTTGTCATCCACGCCGCCGTCCACTTCCACCAACGCCAGTGCTTCTTCGCCCGGCGCGCTGCGGCCCAGCGCGAAGGATGCGATGTTCACCTTCGCATCGCCCAGGATCGTGCCCAGCTTGCCGATGAAACCCGGCTTGTCCTCGTTCACCACGTAAAGCATGTGCGGCGCGAACTCGGCGTCGAGGTTGATGTCCTTCACCTGGATGAGACGCGGGCGTCCGTCGGAGAACACCGTGCCTGCCACGCGGCGCGTCGAGCCGCCGTCCAGCGTCACCGTGATCTTGATGTAGCCGTCATAGACGCCCTGTTGCGGCTGGCGCGTCTCGCTCACCTTGATACCGCGCTCTTTGGCGACGAGCGGCGCGTTGACCATGTTCACGCCGCCCAGCGTCGGTTTGAGCAATCCGGCCAGCGCGGCCTGCGTCAGCGCGCGCTGGTTCATTTCCGCCGCTTCGCCTTCATAGAGAATCTCGACCGACTGGATGCTGCTGTCGGTGAGTTGCCCCGCGAACGCGCCGAGCTTTTCCGAAAGCGCGATCCACGGCTTCACCTTCGCCGCTTCGTCGGCGGAGATAGACGGCATGTTGAGCGCATTGGTGATCGCGCCGGTCAGCAGGTAATCGGAAATCTGCTCCGCCACCTGCAGCGCCACGTTCTCCTGCGCTTCGTTGGTGGAGGCGCCTAGATGCGGCGTGGCCACCACCTTGTCACTGCCGAAAAGAATATTGGTCTTGGCGGGTTCTTCCTCGAACACGTCCAGCGCGGCGCCGGCGACATGGCCGCTATCCAGCGCAGCCTTCAGCGCGGCTTCGTCGATCAGTCCGCCGCGCGCGCAGTTCACAATGCGCACGCCTTTCTTCATCTTGTTGATGGCGTCGGCGGAAATGATGTTCTTGGTTTCCGCCGTCATCGGCACATGCAGCGTGATGAAATCGGCGCGCGCGAGAAGATCGTTCAACTCGACCTTCTCGATACCCAGATCCTGTGCGCGTTCCGGTGACAGATAAGGATCGAACGCGATGACGCGCATCTTCAATCCCTTGGCGCGGTCTGCAACGATGGAGCCGATATTTCCCGCGCCGATCAGACCCAGAACTTTTCCGTAAAGCTCCACGCCCATGAAGCGGTTCTTCTCCCACTTGCCGGCCTGCGTGGAGGCATTGGCGGCGGGAAGCTCGCGCGCCACCGCCATCATCAGGGCAATGGCGTGTTCGGCGGTGGTGATGGAATTGCCGAACGGCGTGTTCATCACGATCACGCCCGCAGCCGTCGCCGCCGGAATATCGACATTATCGACGCCGATGCCCGCACGGCCCACGACCTTCAGCTTCTTCGCCGCCTTGATGACATCGGCGGTGATCTTGGTCGCTGAGCGGATGGCGATGCCGTCATATTGATCCACGACCTTGAGCAGCTCTTCCTTGCTCATGCCGGGAAGCACGTCGGCTTCGACGCCGCGCTCCTTGAAGATGGCGACGGCGGCGGGCGAGAGTTTGTCTGCGATAAGAACCTTGGGCATGGGATTACGCCTTCACTTGCGCCCAGGCCCAGTCGAGCCACGGCGTCAATGTTTCGATGTCTTTGGTGTCCACGGTCGCGCCGCACCAGATGCGAAGCCCCGGCGGCGCGCTGCGATAGGCGCCCAGGTCGAGCGCCACGCCTTCCTTCTCCAGAACCGAGACGAGTTTCTTCGCCATGTCGGCCTGCGCATCCGCGCCGAGCGCCGTGAACGCCGGATCGACGATCTTCAGGCACACCGACGTGTTGGACCGCGTCTTCGCATCTTCCGCGAGGAACGCCGCCCACTTGCTGTCCTTCACCCACGCGGTGAGCGCGGCAAGATTGGCTTCGGAGCGGCCGATCAGGCCTTTCAGTCCGCCGATGCTCTCCGCCCATTTCAGCGTGTCGAGATAATCCTCGAGCGCCAGCATGGAGGGCGTGTTGATCGTCTCGCCTTCGAAGATGCCTTCGACGATCTTTCCGCCCTTGGTCATGCGAAAGATCTTCGGCAGCGGCCAATGCGGCGTATAAGCCTCAAGCCGTGCCACTGCGTTTGGCGATAGCACCAACATGCCGTGCGCCGCTTCGCCGCCCAGAACCTTCTGCCAGGAGAAGGTCGTCACATCGAGCTTGCCCCAAGGCAGATCCATCGCAAACGCCGCGCTGGTCGCGTCGCAGATCGTGATGCCGTCGCGGTCTGCGGGAATCCAGTTCGCATCCGGCACGCGCACGCCGCTGGTGGTGCCGTTCCACAAGAACACGACGTCGCGGTTCTTCGCGGTCTTCAGCTCCGGCAACTTGCCGTAATCGGCCTTGTGCACTGCGGCTTTCAGCTTGAGCTGCTTGACGGTGTCCGTCACCCAGTCTTCGCCGAAACTTTCCCAGGCGAAGATGTCCACTTCCATCGGCCCGAGCATGGACCACATCGCCATCTCGACCGCGCCGGTGTCCGCTGCGGGCACGATGCCGATGCGATAATCCGCCGGAATGCCGAGGATCGCGCGCGTGCGGTCGATCGCTTCCTTGAGTTTCGCTTTGCCGGGTTTGGAGCGGTGCGAGCGCCCTAACAGCGCACCGGAGAGTGCTTCAGGCGTCCAACCCGGCCGCTTGGCGCAAGGTCCGGACGAAAAAAAAGGCCGTGCAGGGCGCACGGCCGGCGTATTAACGGTCATATCGACATTCCTTCCAGAATGTTCGCGCCGCGTTGGGGCGGCGTGGCCCGCAACTCTTTTATGAGTTCGGGCCTGACGCGTCAAATGACATTCACGTTGCCGATGCCGCAGGGAACGCAACGCGGTTCCCGCCCGTTTCTCCCGGCTTGCTTCAGAAAGGGACGGCTATGCCTCTCACGACACAGGGAAAATCGGCGGCCGATGCGGAATTGCCGGAGCTTGGCGTCTCGCCGGAAAAAGTACGCATCGTCATCGTGAAAGCGCGCCAGTTCGACGCGAAGGAAGCCGAATCCGATCCGGACGAAGGCTCCGACGCCATCGATGACGGCATGACCGATGTTCTGGAAGACGATCCGGAAAACGACGCCGTGCAGCAGGAATTGACCGCCTTCATCAACGGCATGGACGAGGAAGAGCAAACCAATCTCGTCGCGCTCGCCTGGCTTGGCCGCGGCACTTACGGCATCGACGAATGGCAGGAAGCGCTCGACACCGCCAAGACAGAGCACAACAAGCGCACCGCGCAATATCTTCTCGGTCTGCCGCTGCTCGGCGACTATCTCGCGGAAGGCCTCGAAGCCTTCGGTGAGAGCTTCGACGACGAAGAGGAAGAAGATTAAACCCAATTGTCATGGCCCGCCGGAGTGCGGGCCACCCAGGTGACGCCTTCTTTGCTGCCGAAAGTAAAACGGCGTCTGCGTTCTAAACTTCACCACTCCCCAGATTGCAACTGGGTGGCCCGCACTCCGGCGGGCCATGACAGCGGTGTTGCGGCTAGATCGTGATCTCGCCCCGCATATAAAGCGCGCAGTTTCCGGCAAGGATCGTGCGCGCGCCGTCATCGGTGCAGAGAAGGTTTCCGCCGCGCGGGCTCACCTGCCGTGCCTTCAGCGTCTTCTTGTTCAGCCGCTTCGACCAATAAGGCACCAGCGCGCAATGCGCCGAGCCCGTCACCGGATCTTCCGGCACGCCTTTCTCCGGTGCGAAGAAACGCGAGATGAAATCGAAACCTTCATCGCCGGGCGCCGTCACGATGCAGCCCCAGATGCCGACCTCGCGCATCACGCGGCCGATATCGCCTGGGCCTTTCATTCCGCGAATGTCCTTCGCGTTCGGCCACACAGCGAGAACGTAACGGCCCTGATGAATTTCGGCAGGAGGCGTTGTACCGAGCGCTTCCGCGATTGTTTTCGCAAAATCCTTCGGGCCGTCGAACGGTTTAACCGGATCGGAGGGCAGGGACATGACCAGCTTGCCGTCCTGCCCGCGCTCCACCGTCAGCGTGCCGGAGCGCGTTTCGAAATCCACGCGCGAGAGCGCTGGATCAAGTTCGTTGAAAACCAGATAAGCGCTCGCCAGCGTGGCATGGCCGCAAAGATCGACTTCCGCTTCCGGCGTGAACCAGCGCAGATCGTATTTGCCCGGTGCGGTCTTCACGAAGTATGCCGTCTCCGCGAGATTGTTCTCGTTGGCGATCTTCTGCATCAGCGACGCGTCGGTCCAATGATCGAGCGGAACGATGGCCGCCGGATTGCCTTCCAGCGCCTTCTCCGCGAACGCATCCACCTGCCAGAGCTTGAGCTTCACCATGCGGCCTCCATCGAGACTGCGATTGGTAGCGATATCGGGTGCAATGAAAAACGCACGCGCGCGCATAACGGTTTGCGCGCGCCGCGCATATCACAGAGACGATATTGGACTTACGCCAGCGCGTGGGTCGCGTGCTTGTCCGCCAGCGAGCGTTTCATCTGCTGCTGCAGCTTCTCGAACGCGCGGACCTCGATCTGACGCACGCGCTCGCGGGAGACGCCGTATTTCTGCGACAGCTCTTCCAGCGTGGCCGGCTCGTCCTGCAGGCGTCGCGCCTGAAGGATGTCGCGTTCGCGCTCGGAAAGCTCGCCCATCGCATCGGTGAGAAGCTCGTGGCGCTCGCCCATCTCCTCGGCTTCGGCGAGGCGGGTTTCCTGGTCCATCGTGTCGTCGGCCAGCCAGTCCTGCCATTCCGATTCACCATCGGCGCGCATCGGCGCATTGAGCGACGTGTCGCCGCCCGACAGGCGCCGGTTCATGTTGGTGACTTCCTCTTCCGGCACAGCGAGCTGGCGCGCGATCTCCGCCGTATGCTCCGGCGTCAGATCACCTTCCTCGATGGCGCTGATCTTGTTCTTCGCCTTGCGCAGGTTGAAGAACAGCTTCTTCTGCGCGGCGGTCGTGCCCATCTTCACGAGCGACCATGAGCGCAGGATGTATTCTTGGATGGCGGCGCGGATCCACCACATCGCGTAGGTCGCGAGACGGAATCCTTTGTCCGGTTCGAAGCGCTTCACCGCTTGCATCAAACCGACATTGCCCTCGGACACGACTTCGCTCAGCGGCAAGCCATAGCCGCGATAGCCCATCGCGATCTTGGCGACGAGGCGAAGATGCGAGGTCACAAGCTGGCGCGCGGCATCCGGGTCTTCATGCTCTTTCCAGCGCTTGGCGAGCATGTACTCCTCTCCCGGCTCCAGAAGCGGAAACTTCCGGATCTCGGTGAGATAGCGAGATAAACCGTTTTCGCCCTGTAAGGCGGGAACGCCACGACTGCTCATTTGCTTAACCCCTTCGCGCCCGGATCGCGGGCCAACGGAAGCTGGGTAGAAGACGGATTCCAGCCCCCGAATGTGTCTGAAATATGGGTTTCAGGATTGTAAATTCAACCCTCGCAAAGCCGCCACAAGTCCTTGGAAATCCTCGGGCCATTGGCTCTCGAAGCGTAGGGTTTTGTGCAGGCTCGGATGCTGGAAACCCAGTAACCATGCGTGCAGCGCCTGACGCGGAAATTCCGCCGCCGTCTTGAATGCGAGTTCCTGCTCCGGCGTCTTGGCGCGAGGCGGGCGGTGCGCCTTGCCATAAGTTGCATCGCCGATCAGCGGATGGCCCAGATGGGTGAGATGCACGCGGATCTGATGCGTGCGCCCGGTTTCCAATCGGCATTCGACGAGGCTGGCGAAAGGCCGCGGCCCGTCGCCGAAACGCTCGATCACCTTGTAGCGCGTGCGGGCTTCCTTGCCGCCGCTGCGCAGAACGCCCATGCGCTTGCGGTCGAACGGATTGCGCCCGATCTGGCCTTCCACCATGCCCTCCGCCTGTCGCGGCGCGCCCCAGATGACGGCGTTATAGGCGCGCTCCACGGTGTGGTTGGCGAACTGCTTGGCAAGGCTCGTCATCGCGCGCTCGTTCTTCGCCGCCACCAGCAAGCCGCTCGTATCCTTGTCGAGGCGATGCACGATGCCGGGCCGCGCCACGCCGCCGATGCCCTTCAGCGAATTCCCGCAATGGGCGATCAGCGCGTTGACCAGCGTGCCGTCCGGATTGCCCGCCGCCGGATGCACCACCAGCCCCGCCGGCTTGTCGATGACGATGAGATCCTTGTCCTCGTAAACGATGGTGAGCGGAATATCCTGGCCCTGCGGTTCCGCAGGCTCGGCATCGGGCACGAACACGGTGAACACGTCGCCCGGTTTGACCCTGTTATTGGCGTCTTTTATCGTCGCGCCGCTTTTCGACACCGCCCCGGATGCGAGCAATTG
>JBQCJO010000527.1:0-6862 GCA_051952735.1 Rhizomicrobium sp. | reverse complement strand
ATGCGCACTTCGATCTCGCCGGTCGGTAGGTCCTTGTTCACGGTGGCGTCGCTGCGCGCGACGACGGGGCCGGTGACGGTCACCACCCACTCGTTGCGGCACTTGTCGGTCTCGGCGAAGGCCGGCTCGTCCGGCTCGATCACCGCCTGGGTGATGCCATAGTGGTCGCGCAGGTCGAGGAAGATCAGCCCGCCATGGTCGCGGCGGCGGTTCACCCAGCCCGAAATGGTCACGGTGCGGCCCACATCGGCGGCCCGCAGCGACCCGCAGGTGTCCATGACGCCTTGGGCGTTGCGCGAGCGGTAAGGATGGGCTTCAGACACCGGAGATTCCTCGGAAAACGGACGGCCAAAAAGGGCGGTATGTGGCGGGTTAGCCCCCTTGGGGTCAAGCCCGGTTTTCGGGCTTCAAATGTCGCAAACAACCCCTAGTCTTCCAGCCTCAAATCGAGGGAATCAGCCATGCGTTTTGCCCGTGCCGCCGCGGTCCTGTGCCTCGCCGCCATCGCCGCCCTGCCCGCCGCCGCCAAGCCCGGCAAAGCCGACAAGCCGCACAACATCCTCATCTTCGTCGCCGACGGGCTACGCTATGTCAGCGTCACCCCGCAGACCGCGCCGACACTGTGGAAACTGAAGAGCGAAGGCGTAGATTTCACCAACAGCCATTCGCTGTACCCGACGATCACCACCGTGAACGCCTCGGCTATCGCCACGGGCCATTACATCGGCGACACCGGCAATTTCGGCAACACGCTCTACACCGGCTATCCCGTCACCGGCGCCAACGGCGCGCCGATCACGTTCCAGGAAGACGACGTGCTGCTGGGCGATCTGGCCGCGCACTACAACGGCAATTACCTGAACGAAACCTCGCTCATCGCCGCCGCGCGGCAAGCCGGTTACGCCACCGCCGTCATGGGCAAGGTCGGCCCAACCGCCATTCAGGACATCACCCAGCGCGACGGCAAAGGCACCATCGTCATCGACGACGCGATGAACACGCCCAAAGGCATCACCGTCGCGCCGGAGATCAACGATGCGATCAAGGCCGCCGGGCTTCCGCTCACCGCGCCGAAGACAGCGGTGCCGAACGACGAGCAGCAGCATTATCTGATCGCTGTGGCGACGAAAGTCGTGCTGCCGAAGCTTGCTTCGTCGGGGGAACCATTCGCGATGCTCTACTGGTCGCGCGATCCCGACGCCTCGCAGCACAGCGCGAAGGACAGCATCGGCAAGCTCACGCCCGGCATAAACAGTGCTGGCGGCCGCGCCGGCATCAAGGACGCAGATGAAACGCTGGCGGCGCTTCTCGCCGCGCTGAAAGCACAAGGCCTCGATAAGACGACCGACGTTTTCGTCACCGCCGATCACGGCTTCTCGACCATCGACCGGCACAGTCAGACGAGCGCCGCCGCGAAGATCACCTATGGCCGCGTGCCGCCGGGCGAAACGCCTCCCGGCGTCGTCGCGATAGACCTGGCCGATGCGCTGGGATTGCCGATGTACGATCCGTTCCAGCAGAACAAGCCCGTGGACTACAAGAACGGCGAGCTCTCATCCTTCGGCAGCGCCGTTATCGGCATCGATCCCACGAATCCCGACGTCGTGGTCGTCGCCAACGGCGGCTCCGATCACATCTATTTGCCGGCGGCGAATGCGAAGGACCTCGCGCCGAAGATCGCCGACATCCTCTCGCGCGAAGACTATATCAGCGGCATTTTCGCGAATGAAGATTTGGGCAATGTGCCGGGCGCCTTGCCGCTCAGCGCGATCAATCTCCATGGATCCGCGCTCACGCCACATCCGTCGATGATCGTCAGCTTCGCATCGCACGTCATTCCCGGCTGCAAGCCCGTTCTGATGTGCGCGGCGGAAATGGCGGACACCACGCTTGAAACCGGCCAGGGCATGCACGGCACCTTCAGCCGTGCCGACACGCGCAACTTCATGGCCGCCAGTGGTCCGGATTTCCGGAAGCGGTTTGCCGACCCCGCTCCCGTGAGCAATGCCGATATCAACCCGACACTGGCGCACATTCTGGGCCTCGACATTCCGGCGAAAGGAACTCTGCGGGGCCGCGTCGCGACCGAGGCACTGAAGGGCGGCAAGAAGGTCAGCGTCACACGTGGTTGGCAGGCATCCCTGCCGGCGCCCAATGGCCAGAAGACCGTCCTCGAATACCAGCGAGTCGGCGGAACCCGTTATTTCGACGCCGCGGGCTTTCCGGGACGGACGGTGGGTCTTTCGCCGCACTAAACAGGGCATTTCTCCGGCGCGGCGAAGGCTCGAATCCGCTATAGCCGGAGGATGCGGATTGTCACGAATACGGCCGATCTGAAGGCCCTGATCGGCGAATTGCAGGGCGCGCCTTATCTGGCCCTCGATACCGAATTTCTGCGCGACCAGACCTACTGGCCGAAGCTTTGTCTTATCCAGGTCGCTTCACCGGACACCGCCGCGATCATTGATCCCTTGGCGGATGGCATCGACCTCAAACCGTTCTACGAACTGCTGAAGAATCCCGAGATCGTGAAAGTGTTTCACGCCGCGCGGCAGGACATCGAGATTTTCCAGCAGCAAGGCGGCGTCATTCCGCATCCGTTGTTCGATACGCAGGTCGCGGCGATGGTTGCCGGTTATGGCGACGCTGCCTCTTACGAAACACTGGCGCGCAGCATTGCCAAAGCGGAAATCGACAAATCGTCCCGCTTCACCGATTGGAGCCGCCGTCCGCTGACGAACAAGCAGCTCGAATATGCGCTGGGCGACGTCACGCATTTGCGCAAGATCTACGAAACGCTCGACGCCGAGCTGAAACGCACCCATCGCGAAGCATGGGTGGCGGAAGAAATCTCCGCGCTCCAGAATCCCGCGCTCTATGCAATGGACCCGACGAATGCATGGAAGCGGCTGAAAGCCCGCACCACCAGCAAGCGATTTTTGGCGTTTCTCGCCGCCATCGCCGAATGGCGCGAGCGCGAAGCGCAGACGCGGGACATCCCGCGCGGTCGCGTGTTGAAAGACGAAGCGCTGCTGGAGATCGCAGCGCACCCGCCGGAGACGGCTGATGGCCTGGAACGTATCCGCGCCATTCCGAAGGGATTCGCCAACTCCCGAATGGGCAAGACCCTGATGGAAGCAATCGAGAAAGGCCGGCACACGCCGCCGCCCGAGGGCATCGAGCCTGAGAAGGGCCGCCGCAAGCGCGAACCGTCTCAAGCCGCCATCGATTTGTTGAAGACCCTGCTGCGGCTTCGCGCCGAGCAGGCGCATGTCGCGCCGCGGCTCATCGCCAATGCGGACGACATCGAAAGCATCGCGGCGTTCGAAGACGACGACATTGCAGCCTTGCACGGTTGGCGCGCCGAAGTTTTCGGCAACGACGCGCTCGCACTGCGCAAGGGCGAATTGGGGATCGCGCTGTCAAACGGCAAAGCCGTCGTCGTCAAACTCGGCGGTGCCGAAAAAGCTTGATCAGCTCGCCAGCGCGAGGTGCTGCGGCGTTCCCACGCCGAAGCTGGCTTCGAAGCCCTGGAAGATCACCGCGAGTTCTTCGGCGTCGATGCGGGTGCTCTGCCCCTTTGGGAAGCGATACTGCCAGAAGCTCGCCATGTGGCTGAGCGCACCGGTCTTCTCGCCAAGTTCGAGGAACATGCGCGGCGCTTCCAGAAGGAAGGAGCGGAAGGCGCTCGGGTTGCTGCTGTCGATCAGCTCGCCATAGGCGGCGTCATAGGTCTTGAGCGCTTCGGAAACGTCGCGTCCCGCCTGCTGTACGGCATCGGCGATGCGTTGCTTCGCTTCGGTGAGATAGAGGCCCTGCTCCGGCGTCTTGATGTTGCCCGCGCGGATGGCGCGCACTTCGCGCAACACGGACCGGATTTTCGGCAAGAAATCTGTCATCGACCATTTGTAGTAGAGGAAGCCGCGCCAGCTGAAGACACCTTCGCGGAAATCGCGACCGTCGAGCCCCAGCGTGATGCGCAGCGGCTCGAGCTTCTCGTCCACTTCGGTCGACAGCAACGCGGCAACCATCTTCTGCGTGGAGAAGGCATAGGAGCTGGCGCCATTGCCCGTCGCGCGCTGGATCAGGCCGGAGATATTCTTGGCAACGTAATCGTACATGCGCTTGCGATCGCCGAGCGAAATCTGGAAATAGGCGTCGGCAACATCGAAGCCGTTGATGCGTAGATGCTCGCGCAGGAGGAACGGGTCCAGCGACGGAACGCTGTCGATCAGGCGAAGCACCTCTTCATCCCGGCTGGCGGAGTGATCGTCGCGGTAGTTTCCGATCTGCTGAAGCATCTCGGTGTAGCCGGCTTGATCGACAAAGAAGGAGCGCCCGCCCAGCCGCAATTCCTGTTCGTCGAAAGGAACGATGATCTTCGTCGCCACGGAGCGCGGCGTCGCAAACATGTAGCTTTCGTCGGAGCGGATGCGGTGGCGCAGCAGGATCGAACGATTGAGCGCCTGGGAAATGAAGAGCGGTCGGCCCTTGTGATCGGGATCGTCCGCATGGTTGCGCGCAATCGATAGCAGATTCAGAACGCGGCTCGTCGAAGCCCCGCCCAGTCCCGTCAAATGCCGAACGGAACGATCTATCGTGGTCACGCGCAATAATCCCCAACCGCAAGCCCCGCAGAGTGCCAGAGAGGGAATTAACAGCGGGTAAGGGTCAGGCGGCCTGCGCCCCGAAAATCAGGGCAATTCCTCGCTAAATCGGGTCCGGACCGCCGGTCGCCAGGTCGAGCTCGTCCTCGCCCTCGACATAGGGGTCTTCGTCCGGCCCAAGCTCGTCGGACGGGTTCGGAACGTCGAAGCCGGAGGGCGGCAGAGCCTCGAGGAAGCCGGCCGCCTTGAGTTCGTCAGTGCCGGGCAGATGGCCGACGCTCTCCAGTCCGAATTGGACGAGGAAGGCCTCGGTCGTGCCATAGGTCACGGGACGGCCTGGCGTGCGCTTGCGGCCGCGGATCTTCACCCAGCCGATCTCCATCAACGCATCGACTGTGCCTTTGGAGAGAGCGACGCCGCGGATGTCTTCGATCTCGGCGCGCGTCACGGGCTGGTGGTAGGCGATGATCGCCAGCGTCTCGATAGCGGCGCGCGAGAGCCGCTTCTGCTCCGGCTGCTCCTTGCGCAGGAGGAATGCGAGATCGGGCGCGGTGCGGAATTGCCATTTTTCCGCGACACAGACGAGGGTTACACCACGCTTCTCATAGATAGCCTGAAGCTCCTTCAGGATCGCCGGAATGTCCGCGCCTTCCGGGAGCGAGGTTTCCAGTGCCTTCGCATCCAGCGGCTCGTCCGACGCGAACAACAGCGCCTCGGCCATGCGCAGATGCTCCGGATTGATGCCGGTCACGTCTCGGGGAGCTTCCTGGGTTTGCTGATCTTCCCTGTCGGGCACGAAATCGATCTCTTTCTCTGCTTCTACCAAACGCACTACGCGGTTCATGGGATGGCCTCCGGAACCGGCGTCAGCCGGTCCTTCACATACACTTCGTCGAAGGGCTTGAGCTGGCGGATCTCGATGCGACCGTCGCGGGCCAGTTCTAGGCAAGCCAGAAGGGTGCTCGCAAGGGCGGACCGCCGTCTTTCACCGCCCGACCACTCGAATGGCAAAAGCTTGCTCAAGCCGCTCCAGTCGGAGATGCGGCCCAGCATGCGCTCTAACCGCTCGCGCGCCTCTTCGATGAGGAGCACCGGCATATGTTTCAGCTGATAGGCTTTACCGCCGAGCTTCTTTACCCGCTGTGTCGAATAGGCGGTCAGAAGATCGTAGAGCGAATCCTTGTAAGTGCGCAGCTTGACGACGTTGACCGGCTCCGGATCGCCGCGCTCGAAGACTTCACGGCCGAGACGATCGCGCGCCATAAGCCGCGCCGCCGCTTCGCGCATCGCATTGAGGCGTTGGAGGCGCCAGCGCAGGCGCGCGGCCATCTCGTCCGCGGTCGGCTCGCCTTCGACAATCTGCGTCTGTGGCAGGATGAGTTTCGATTTGAGATAGGCCAGCCAGGCAGCCATCACGAGATAGTCCGCGGCGAGCTCGAGATTGATGCGCTTCGCCTGCTCGATGAATTCGAGATATTGGTCAGCCAGCTTCAGGACCGAAATCTTCGCCAGATCCACCTTCTGGTCGCGTGCGAGCGACAGCAACATGTCGAGCGGCCCCTCAAAGCCGTCCACCGTCACCAGCAGCGCTTCGTCGGGCGCGGCGAGCGGCTCGATGGCGTCGAAATTGTCTTCGGCTTCGTCGGTCAAGAAACGGTTCCCAAGAGGGCTGCAACGCGGGCTTCGGCAGCCTGAATATCAAATTTTTCTAGCCTGCTCAGGTGCATAAGCGCGGCATCGGCCCTTTTCAGGTGGATATCCTCAAGAGGCTTCAATTCGGTCGCGATTTCGCGCATTTCCGCGAGATTTCCGTTGCAGTGGAGCACCACGTCGCAGCCCGCGAACAGCGACGCTTTGGCGCGATGGTCCAGCGAACCGGTTAACGCCTGCATCGAAAGGTCGTCGGACATCAGGAGTCCATCGAATCCGATCTCTCCGCGAATCACGTCGCGGATCAATTTCGGGCTCGTCGTGGCAGGACGCTGGGCGTCGATCGCGTCGTAAACCACATGCGCCGTCATCGCCATGGGGCAGAAATTGAGGCTGCGGAACGTCACAAAGTCTGAGGCGCTGAGTTCATCGGCACTGGCGGAAACCCGCGGCAGCTCGAGATGGCTGTCCGCCCCTGCCCGGCCATGTCCTGTAATATGATTCATGACCGGTAGCACACCGCCTTCGATCATGCCTTCGATGACGGCACGACCCAGATCGATGATGACGGAAGGGTCGCGGCAATAGGCGCGATCGCCGATGAT
>JBQCJO010000526.1:0-5898 GCA_051952735.1 Rhizomicrobium sp. | reverse complement strand
CGGCGAGGCCATAGCGTTCGACATTGCGCTGCCAGCTCAGGAATTCCTCGACGGTCAGGGCATAGCGCTCGCAGGCGTCTTCCAGGGAGAGAAGGCCGCCGCGCACCGCGGCAACCACTTCGGCCTTGCGGCGCGGCACCCAGCGTTTCGTATCAGCCGCCGGCAGATCCGCCAGCGAAAGCCATTTCCCATTCGGACCCATCACGGTCGCTTCGACGTTGTTATTGTAGTGTTGTCCCATGCTTCACCTCGCTAGTACGAAACGGAAAAGCGCGGGTAGCACAACGCGTTCCGTGACGGCTCACAGCACATCGCGAATGCGTTAAGCGTATGCAAACGGCATTGTTCGAACGCTGTTTGAATTGCGTTCAACTGTTTCGTTCTGCGTCACGCGGTCTCAAAAATGTACGCACAGGAAAGAAACGTTGTCGGTGTGTTGCGCGCGCATGCGCCGTGGGAATGCAGCGTTTTCGCGATTAATGACAAACTGTCGATGCATCAAAAGTTCCATCGCCACCGCTTTGCCCCAATGCTGAATCGAAAACTGTGGAGCTTTAACCCGCTGTGACAATGCTGTGGCATCGCGCGTTCGCGCTGTTCCATCTCCGTGGATTGCCTGCCGTACGGCGTTATCGTAGGTTGCACCCGCGTCAGATGGCCGGATGGCCGCGGGACATCGCAAGATGTGTCGAGGAAAGTCCGGGCTCCACGGAAACACGGTGACGGATAACATCCGCCGGGGGTAACCCCAGGGAAAGTGCCACAGAAATGAAACCGCCCACCGGCCTAAAGCCGCGGCAAGGTTGAAAAGGTGCGGTAAGAGCGCACCGCGTCTCTGGCAACAGAGGTGGCAAGGCAAACCCCACCGGGAGCAAGACCAAATAGGGACGGCACGTAATCCGTTTCCGGATAGCCGTCCGGGTAGGTCGCGCGAGGTGTGGGGCAACTCACATCCCAGAGGAATGGCCATCTATCCGCGCAAGCGGTGGACAGAACCCGGCTTACAGGCCATCTGACGCACGGATTTCTTTTCTGCTGCTACTGCGCCGCCGCTTTCGCGGCTTCCCACGCAAGTTCGCCGGCATGCAGTTCCAGCGCGAACATGGCGGCGAACCACTGATAGCCGGCGTCGATCAGCTCCGGCGTCAGATAGATGCCTCTCCCGCTGCCGTCGTCCAGAACGAGCAATCCCTTTTCCTGCGCGTTCTTCAGGATCTGCTTCACATGCGCGCGTGACACGGCGAAGCGCCGCGCCAGCTCGGAGATCGGAATCTGCACATGCTGTCCGCCGTTCGGCGGCCCGTCCTTGCCCGCCGCCGCGAAGAGACTGAGGAAGATCAGGACGCCGGCATTGGCATCTGCGAACACCGTGAGCTGTGGCGGCACATGATTCATCAGCCGGTACCCGGCGATGTAGGATTCGACGATGTGTTGCAGATAGGTCCGCAGGAACACTTCGCTTTCGCGGGCAGCGCGCGCGATACCGGCTTTCTCCGGCATCATTTCCGCCAGCGCGTCAAAATAGCCGATCCATCGGCTGAGGAACGTGTCGACCAGTTTCGGCGCCGGCATCAGCAAACGAATGCGCCGATCCTTCGGCGCCGGCGCATCCACGACATTGCCGGACATCTGCATCACCGCCAGCATCGCGGCGGTGCGGCCGGGGCTGCACATCTGATGCTGCGCGCAGAACGCTTTGAGGCGGCTGGAGGTGAGGCCGCTCGCCGGGTCGTTCGGGTCGCGCATGTAATGCAGATAGAGCGCGGCATGGGCGACCTGGATGCGTCCGCGATCGTTGCTGATGAGATTGAGGAAACGGTTGCCGACGAACTGATCGATGAACGTGCGCACGAGCTGCATCACGTAGCGCGGAAAATCCGGCCGCGCGCGGAACGCCGCCATCACCGCCGGTGAAAACGGATTTTCCATCGCCGGTGTTTCTGGCGCTTGCAATCCCGCCGCTGACATGACGCCCCGTTCAACTTTCCCGCCGACCCCTTCGGCGGGAAATGCAGTCAAATTTCTACAGGATCGGGGGCGATCTGACCAATTATTTACAGTTGTTGTTCCGCTGCTAACCGCGCTTTTTGCAAGGACTTTCGGTTCGGGGCGGTAAGCATGTTCGGGAAAATTCGCGGTGCGCGCGTCGGTGTGGGCCTGGCGCTTCTGGGCGGCTTCGTTTTCACGCCCGCGCCGGTTGATGCAGCGGGCGATACTTGCGGCAGCGGCACCGCCACGGCGGATCAATCGGTGACATGCGGCACGGGGAGCGAGACCACCGGCCTGCAAAGTTCCGCTTATGGATATCTCAGCAAGGCGAGCAACAACGTCGCCGCCGCGTACGGCACGAACAGCAATGCCAGCGGGCAGGGCAGCATCGCCATCGGTTATTCCGCCGGCGCCAGCGGCACATCCAGCACCGCCGTCGGCAGCGCGTTCGATCTGAACGGCAACAGCATTCTCGATGCGGGCGAAACCACCGGCGCGTCGGCGACCGCGGCCAGCGCATTCGGCGCGGCGGCGCAGGCGCAAGGCGCGTATTCCACCGCCATCGGCAGCGGCACGCGCGCCGTCGACCAGTTCAGCACGGCCGTCGGATACAGAGCGACCTCTTACAATCAGGGCGACACGGCGCTGGGCACTGCAAGCATCGCCGGCGTCAGCGGCGGTTCAACGACGTATGACACCGCCGTGGGCTATGGCGCGGAAGCGACGGGCGGCTACTCCACCGCGTTCGGCGCCTACAGCATTTCGCATGGTTACGGCAACGCGGCGTTCGGCTGGGGCGCGCAGACAAGTGGCACCAGCGCATCCACTTTCGGCACGACGAGCCAGGCGAACACCAACAGCGCCGCCTTCGGCGCATCGAGCAAAGGCACAGGCGAAGAGAGCGCCGCGTTCGGCGCCATCGCCACGGCAAGCGGTCAGGGCGGCACCGCCATCGGTTACAGCAGCACCGCGGATCACACATCGACGACGGCGGTCGGTATTGCCAGCGGCGCGACCGGCGCGCAAGCCGCCGCATTTGGTGCGAACGCGCAAGCATCCAACACGTCGGCTCTATCTCTCGGCTTCAACAGCGCCGCATCGGGAAGCCAGAGTGTCGCCGTGGGCGCGGCCGCCAGCGCATCCGGCGACAATTCCATTGCGATCGGTGGCGGCAATGGCACCGGATCGACCGCCGGCGCGATCGCTTACAGTGAGGCGGGCATTGCCATCGGTCGTGGCAGCGTTGCAGGCACAAGCGGTGGCTCGGAATTGTACAGCACGGCCGTCGGCTATAGCGCCAAAGCAACCGGAGATTCTGCGACAGCGCTCGGTGGAACGTCTTCGGCGACGGGTGTTGAAAGCATCGCGGCCGGTTACGGCGCTAAAGCCGGCGACGTCGGTGCGGCCGCTTTCGGCATGTTCGCCAATGCATCGGGAAACACCAGCACCGCCATCGGTCCAAATGCGACGGCAACCGATGGTGCTGCTGCACTGGGCAGCGGGTCCAACGCATCGGCTTCACTCTCAACCGCCGTCGGCGCCCTTTCGGCAGCGAGCAACGGTTACGCCTTCGCGGGCGGTACGTTCGCTGCAGCTCAGGGTTTTCAATCGGTCGCCATCGGCGGCGGCCAGGGTTCGGGCCTCGGCGCGGTTGCGAAGGGCATGGACGATATCGCCATCGGCTCGGGCAGCGTGGCCGGCACCGGCGTCATGCCGAACCTGGGCAATACTGCGGTGGGTTACAGTTCCACTGCGACGGGCAGCGACAGCACCGCCATCGGCGAACTCGCCAAAGCGAACAGGCAATATGCGACCGCGATGGGCTACGGCGCGCAAGCCACCAACACCTATGCGCTCGCGTCCGGCTATGACGCGACCGCCAGCGGATTGAAGAGCACGGCATCCGGTTATAACGCGAGCGCCAGCGCCGAAGGCGCGTCCGCGTATGGCGGCGGAAGCGTCGCCAGCAACAGCTTCGCGTCGTCTTATGGTTACAACAGCCAGGCCGGCGGTGCAGGCGCAGCGGCTGTCGGTTACGGCGCCAATGCGGCGGGCGAGAACAGCGCGGCAGTCGGCATGAATGCGCTTGGCAATGCGTATGGCGCATCGGCGTTCGGCACGTCGGCTGCAGCGCTCGGCGAGTCGAGCGTGGCCGTCGGCGATTCCGCCGGCGCCAATCAGGATCATGCCGTCGCCGTCGGCGCATATTCCGCGGCCGGCACCTATGGCGCGGCTTTCGGCGCGAATGCGGTCGGATCGGGCACTTACAGCTTTGCCGGCGGCGCCAATACGAGCGCGAACTCCACAAGCTCCGTCGCCATCGGCGGCGATGGCGGCAGCGGCGCCGGACTCGGTGCTTATGTCGATGCCGCTTCGGACTATGGCGTCGCCATCGGCGCGCATTCGCAGATCAAATCGGGCAGCGAATACGGCACAGCGGTCGGCTATGGCGCCACCGTGGACGGCCTTCGCGGTTTGGCGCTGGGTCCGGAAGCCAGCGTGACGGCGCAGAACGGCGTCGCCATCGGTTATGCCTCTGTCGCCGATATCGCAAACACCATTTCCTTCGGGTCCGCTGGCAACGAACGCAAGCTTGTGAACGTGGCGCCGGGCACATTGTCCTCGACAAGCACCGACGCGGTGGTGGGCAGCCAGCTCTATGCGACCAACCAGAACGTCGCCACGAACACCGCCGCGATCAGCAATCTCAATCTCGATGTCACCGATCTGCAGAACCAGGTCGCCGGACTTGGTACGGGAACAGGTGGTGGAACGGGCGGCGGCACATCGGGCGGTGCAAGCACCAGCGGCACCGGTTCGCATTCCGTCGCCATCGGCGACGGATCGAAAGCGACGAAGACCGGCTCCATCGGCATCGGCAACAACGCATCCTCGACGGGCACCAACGCCATCGCCATCGGCAGCAATTCCAGTGCGACCGGATCCGTCGCGGTGGGCAACAGCGCCAGCGCGGCAGGCGGCGGCTCGGCATATGGCGACTTTTCCGTCGCCACCGGTTCGAACAGCGCGGCGGTCGGCGCCAGCGCCAGCGCCACGGCAACGAACAGCTCCGCCTTCGGCACAGGCGCGAAAGCCACGGCGGCGAACAGCGTCGCGCTCGGATCGAACTCCGTCGCCAATCAGGTCAACACCATCTCCGTCGGATCGGCGGGCAACGAGCGGCGCATCACCAATGTCGCCGCCGGAACGCAGGCGACCGATGCGGTGAACCTCAGCCAGCTTCAATCCGGCCTGGCAGACACGCTGACTTCGGCGAACAGCTACACCGACAAGGAATTCGCGACCGTCTCCACCAAGCTCAACGGCCTCGACACGCGCATCAATCGCGTCGGCGCGATGAGCGCGGCGATGTCCCAGATGGCGGCGGCCGCGTCCAACATCAACCGCGACAACCGCATCGCGATCGGCATCGGCATGTTCGGCGGCGCGTCTGGCGTCGCCATCGGTTATCAGCGCAGCGTGTCGGACAATGTGAATTTCACCGTGGGCGGCGCGGTGAGTCAGGGCGAGGCGACCGCGGGCGCAGGCCTCGGTTTTGGCTGGTGAGGAGGGGACCATGGCATTTTCGGCAGCAGTTGGAACGGGGAAACGGATGGGCGCTCGCTGGGGGCAGATAATCTTGTGGGGTGTGGGTGCGCTCGTCGTGCTCGCGGCGCTCGGATCGGGCGTTTACGCCTATCTCAACAAGGACGCGTTCGCGCCGCATGCGGCTTCGATCGCTGCGCCGGCAACCGCCGCCGCCGATCCCACGCAGGTCGGCCGCATGGTGTTGAAGGCGCAATTCATCGGCCCGCTGAAAGACACCGTCGTGCAACGCTGGGAAGATCCCGCGACCGGCAACACTTGCTACATCTATCTGCCGGTTGTCGTGCAGCATTCACCGCCGAC
>JBQCJO010000525.1:0-2381 GCA_051952735.1 Rhizomicrobium sp. | reverse complement strand
ATTCGCGCGGCGCGGCCGGATGCGGATTTCGATGTGGCGTCCAATCCGGAATTCCTGCGCGAAGGCTCCGCCATCGAGGACTTCCAGCGGCCGGATCGCGTGGTCGTCGGCTGCGACAGCGAGCGTGCGCGCGATGTGATGCGCGAAGTCTATCGCCCGCTCTATCTCAGCGAGACGCCGATGCTGTTCACCAGCCGCGAAAGCGCGGAGCTGATCAAATATGCATCCAACGCTTTGCTCGCGACCAAGATCACTTTCATCAACGAGATGGCGGATCTTTGCGAGAAGGTGGGCGCGGATGTGAAGGATGTCGCGCGCGGCATCGGCCTGGACCGGCGCATCGGCCCCAAATTCCTCCACGCAGGACCCGGCTTCGGCGGCTCCTGCTTCCCGAAAGACACGCTGGCCTTGCTCAAGACGTCGCAGGACCAGGGCACGCCCAGCCGCATCGTGGAAGCGGTGGTTTCGGTGAACGATGCGCGCAAACGCGCGATGGCGGACAAGATCGCCGCCGCGCTCGGCGATGCGCGCGGCAAGACCGTTGCGATCCTGGGCCTGACGTTCAAGCCCAACACCGACGACATGCGCGACGCGCCGGCGCTCGCCATCGTTCCTGCGCTGCAGGCGATGGGCGCGCGCGTGCGGGCCTATGATCCGGAAGGCATGGAGCAGGCGCGCGCGTTGATGGACGTCGAAACCTGCGCCGACGCTTACGAAACGATGACGAACGCGGACGCGCTGGTGCTGCTCACGGAATGGAATGAGTTCCGGGCGCTCAATCTCGTTCGCGTGGGCGAATTGATGAAGCGCAAGCTGATCGTGGATCTGCGCAACATCTATGAGCCGTCGCAGATGGCAGGTTACGGCTTCGCTTATGTCAGCATCGGCCGTGGTACGGTCGGGCCGGCCTCGGCGATGACCGCACCGGCGCGGATCGCCGCCGAATGATCCTCGTCACCGGCGCCGCCGGGTTCATCGGCTATTACGTTTCGCGCGCGCTTCTGGCGCGGGGCGAACAGGTCGCCGGCATCGACAATCTCAATGATTATTACGACACCGCCCTGAAAGGCGCGCGGCTGGACCGGCTGTTGCGTGACAGCGGCTTCAGCTTCCGCAAGCTCGATATCTCCCAGCCGGATGCGATATTGCCGCTTGCCGAGAAATGGCCGGAGATCACGGGAATCGTTCATCTCGCGGCGCAAGCCGGCGTTCGCTACTCGCTCGAGAATCCGTTCGCCTATGTGCAGGCCAATGTGATGGGGCAGGTGACGATGCTGGAACTGGCGCGCCGCCTGAAAAGCTTGCGCCACTTCGTCTATGCGAGTTCATCGTCGGTCTATGGCGCCAACAAGAAGGTTCCGTTCGCGATCGAGGACGATGTCGGCGCGCCGCAATCGCTCTATGCCGCGACCAAGCGCGCGGATGAACTGATCGCGCACACTTATGCCCACCTCTATCGTATCCCCATCACGGGGTTGCGCTTCTTCACGGTGTATGGCCCGTGGGGGCGCCCCGACATGGCCTATTACGCGTTTACCCGCGCGATCACGAAGGGCGAACCCATCCGCATCTTCAATCGCGGCGAGATGTGGCGAGACTTCACCTATATCGACGACATCGTGGACGGGACGCTGCGGGCGCTCGATCGCGTGCCATCGGGAACGCCGCCCGTGGCGCTTTACAATCTCGGCAACAACAAGCCGGAGAAGCTGACAGATTTCGTCGCCGCGCTGGAAAAGCAGATCGGCCGCAAGGCGCAGATCAAGCTGGAACCGATGCAGCCCGGCGATGTGCCGTCGACCTTCGCCGACATCGACGCCAGCCGCCGCGATCTCGGCTTCGCGCCGGTGACGCCCATCGAAACCGGTCTTGCCAATTTCGTGGACTGGTATCGGGATTACCACCTGCCGGCCAGCCGGATGCCGCAGCGGGACGCGCGCGTCATAACTCTAAGCGGGTCCTATTGAGAAATAATCTCGACAAACCCCATATGATTTGTCGTATAAACGGGAATGCTTTCTCAGAAGGCCCGTTACGCGCTGCATGCGCTCATCGTGCTCGCCGAGCACGACCGCGAAGAGCCGATGATGATCGCGGACGTGGCCGAGGAAGCCGGCGTGCCGCGCAAATTCCTTGAACAGATCCTGCTGGAACTGCGCAAGCGCGGGATTTTGCGCAGCCAGCGCGGCCGTTCTGGCGGCTATCTGCTGGCGAACTCGCCCAAGGATATCAGCTTCGCCGACATCATTCGCGCCACGGATGGGCCGCTGGCGCTTGCGCCTTGCGTGAGCGTCACGGCCTATCACCGCTGCGAAGATTGCGTGGACGAGAAGACCTGCGAGATCCGCAAGGTGCTGCTCCTGGCGCGCGATGCCACGGCC
>JBQCJO010000524.1:0-5347 GCA_051952735.1 Rhizomicrobium sp. | reverse complement strand
GATCTGGCCCAGGTCGCGCTTGGGCACCCGGCGGAGGGGATTTTGGGCGCAGCCATCGCCGCCACGCTGATCGTCTGGCTCACGCGCCCCGCCACGAAGGCGCTTTACGCCTGATCCTTGCCCGTGACTCCCGGCGCCTCTATAGCTTCCCGCCACAGCAAAACCGGGCGAATCGTGCCGAAAGCAGAGACATTTCAGGACCTGATCCTCACGCTCCAGAACTACTGGGCGAAGCAGGGTTGCCTCATCCTTCAGCCCTTCGACGTGGAGATGGGTGCGGGCACGTTCCACCCGGCCACGACCTTGCGTGCGCTTGGCCCAAAGCCGTGGCGCGCGGCCTATGTGCAGCCCTCCCGCCGCCCGAAGGATGGACGCTATGGCGAGAACCCGAACCGGCTGCAGCACTACTACCAATATCAAGTCATCATGAAGCCGGCGCCGGAGAACATTCAGGAGCTGTATCTCGGCTCGCTGCGCGAGATCGGCCTCGATCCGAAGCTGCATGACATCCGCTTCGTGGAAGACGATTGGGAAAGCCCGACGCTCGGCGCATGGGGCCTTGGCTGGGAAGTGTGGTGCGACGGGATGGAAGTCTCGCAGTTCACGTACTTCCAGCAGGTCGGCGGCATCGATTGCGATCCCGTCGCGGGCGAGATCACCTACGGTCTCGAACGTCTTGCCATGTATGTGCAGGACGTGGAGTGGGTGTACGATCTGAAGTTCAACGAGCACTTCCGCTATGGCGAAGTGTTCCTGCAGAACGAGCAGGAGCAATCGGCGTTCAATTTCGAGTTGGCGGACACCGACATCCTGTTCCAGCACTTCAAGGACTACGAGAAACAGTGCAACGAGCTTCTCACCGCGAACAAGAAGCTTGCACTGCCGGCCTATGACCAGTGCATCAAGGCGAGCCATTGCTTCAATCTGCTGGATGCGCGCGGCGTGATCAGCGTGACGGAGCGTGCCGCCTATATCGCGCGGGTGCGCGCGCTGGCGAAGGCCTGCTGCGAAGCGTGGCTTGAATCGCCGATGGGCGAATATAAGCCGAGGTTCGGCTGATGGCTGACTTTCTGCTCGAATTGTTCAGCGAGGAGATCCCCGCGCGCATGCAGGTGCAGGCGGCGAAGGATCTGGAGCGGCTGGTCGTCGGCGCATTGTCGGATCGCGGATTGCTGTTCGAAGGCGTGAAAGCGTTTTCCGGGCCGCGGCGGTTGACGCTCACGATGAGCGGTTTGCCCGCCAAGCAGCCGGACGTGAAGGAAGAACTCAAAGGCCCGAAGATCGACGCGCCCGCCGCGGCGCTGGACGGCTTTCTGCGCAAGACGGGGCTGACGAAAGAACAGCTCAAGGTCGAGAAGACGCCGAAAGG
Organism: Rhizomicrobium sp.; assembly: GCA_051952735.1. Taxonomy (GTDB): domain Bacteria; phylum Pseudomonadota; class Alphaproteobacteria; order Micropepsales; family Micropepsaceae; genus Rhizomicrobium. Next base: position 3,978 of record JBQCJO010000524.1, on the reverse strand, counting down.
CGATGTCTATCTCGCGGTGATCGATCGCAAGGGCCGCGACACCATCGAAGTGCTGGCGGAAATCCTGCCGGAGTGCTTCGCGAAACTGCCTTGGCCGAAATCGATGCGCTTTCCGGGCAGCCCGGTGCGCTGGGTGCGGCCGCTGCATGGCATTGTCTGCATGTTCGACGGTGAAGTGGTGCCATTCGAATTCGCGGGCGTGACAAGCGGGAACACGACGACGGGTCATCGCTTCCTGTCGGATGGCAAGCCGATCAAGGTTCGTCACTTCGAGGATTACGAGAAGGCGCTGCACGACGCGCATGTCATTCTCGATGCCGAGCAGCGCAAGGCGATCATCTTTGAAGAGTTGAAGGCTGCTGCCTTTGTGCGCGGGCTGGAATTGATCCCGGACGAGGGCCTGCTGGACGAAGTCGCGGGCCTCGCGGAATGGCCGGTGGTGCTGGTCGGCGCCATCCAGGACGAGTTCATGGATGTGCCGCCGGAGATCCTGCAGACCTCCATGCGCACGCATCAGAAGTATTTTTCGCTGCGCGATCCCAAGACCGGCAAGATGGCGAACCGCTTTGCGCTGGTCGCCAACATGATCGCGGAAGACGGCGGCAAGGAGATCATCGCCGGCAACGAACGTGTCCTGCGCGCCCGCCTGAGCGACGCTAAATTCTTCTGGGATCAGGACCGCAAACGCACGCTCGAAAGCCGCGTGGACGATCTGAAGCCGATCTTGTTCCACGCCAAGCTTGGCACGCAGTATGAGCGCGTGGAACGTATCGAGGCGCTGGCCGGCGAGATCGCGGAGAAGATCGGCGCGGATGTAAAGAAAGCCAAACGCGCCGCGCGCCTGTGCAAAGCCGACCTGACCACCGGTGTCGTCGGAGAATTCCCCGAACTCCAAGGCGTTATGGGTCGCTACTATGCGCTGCATGACGGCGAAGATGCAGGCGTCGCCGACGCCGTGCGCGATCACTACAAACCTGTTGGTCCATCTGATGCAACGCCGTCTAGTTTAGAGGCTGTAGCTGTCGCGTTAGCCGATAAGATCGATGCGCTTTATTCATTTTTCTCAGTCGGCGAGACGCCAACAGGCTCAAGTGACCCATTTGCGCTCCGGCGCGCCGCGCTCGGTACAATTAGGCTGCTATTGGAGAACAAACTAAGAGTCCCGCTGTTCTGGGCATTCGTTTGGCCGTCGACGAAGCTGCTCTCCTCGCAGTTAGTCAGCGCAATTGTACCGACGATCGATAGGGCTGCGTTATCTCTTGAAGAGTTGGGTTATAATGACCTTGCTCTCCAAGTCTTTGAAGCTGAGCGAGGCAAGTTGGCAGCACCAGCTATGGCGGAAAAGGCGGCAGAGAAATTTGCTACCGATAGCGGTGCGCTGATCAAATTCATTAAAGATCGGATCAAAAATTCTCTTCGTGAGAAGGGCGCGCGGCACGACTTGATCGATGCAGCTTTCGGGCTGGGCCAAGAAGATGATCTGGTGCGGCTAGTCGCCCGCGTCGAGGCGTTGCAATCCTTCCTCAAGACCGATGAAGGCACGAACCTCCTCGCGGGGTACAAACGCGCGGCGAACATCCTGAAGGCGGAAGAGAAGAAGGACAAAACCACCTTTGAAGGCGCCGTCGATGCATCGCTGCTCGCTCTGCCGGAAGAGAAGATGCTGGCCGAGGCTCTTGGCAATGCCGAGAAAGCGATCGCTGCGGACGTGAAGGCCGAGAAGTTCGTCGAGGCCATGGGCGTGATGGCGAAGCTGCGCGCGCCCGTCGATGCATTCTTTGACAAGGTGAAGGTCAACGACGACGACGCTAAGGTGCGCGAGAACCGCTTGCGGCTGCTCTCCCGCCTGCGCGCCACGCTGCATCTGGTGGCGGACTTCTCGAAGATCGAGGGATAATTCCCATCAAACCCCACCGCTGTCATGGCCCGCAAAAGCGGGCCACCCAGTTGGATTCGGCACTTACTCTTAAATTGAAATCCGTCATGGCCGCCACCCGGGTCGCGCGAAGCGCGCCCGAGTGCATGCCTACGTGGCGGCCATCCATTTTCCAGAGGCAGTGCCAAAATATTTTCGGTTTCTGGAAAATGGATGGCCCGGACAAGCCGGGCCATGACGATTTTAGTTAGATAAGCTTGAGAAGACGTCACCTGGGTGGCCCGCTTTTGCTGGCCATGACAGCTCAGAAGTGGGAAGCGAATATCCCGACAAAGAACACGACCCACGCCACGCCCAGCACCACGTTCGAAATCGCGAAGATGGTGAGGCGGGTGTAGATGTGGTTCATCGTGAGATGCACCGCGCTGTGCGCCACGCGCAGGGCGACATAAGCCCACGCAAGGCCATAGGCCAGCGGCGTCACGCTCTGCGTCACGTAGAGCGCAAGGCACAGCACATAGAACAGCATCGGCAGTTCGAGCAGGTTCATGTAGTTGCGGTTGGGGATCGAGACGTGCCCCGGCACGCGCGCGGATTCGCCGAAGCGGAAATCCTCGCCGGTGATCTCGCCCGCGGCGCCCGCGCGGAACCGCTTGATCGGAATCAGCGTCAGGACGAGGAAGGTGAGCGCTACGAGCGCGGCAACCGGTCCGAAAATCGTTTCCTGCGGCATGGTGGTTCCCCCGAATTGGTGCCCTTGGCCAGTTGCGGTGCAGCATGTCACTCTCCCAGCAGGAAAGCACCGGATTGCACATGGCAAAGTGGGTTTATTCGTTCGGGAACGGCGCCGCCGAAGGCAAGGCGGAGATGAAGAACCTGCTCGGCGGCAAGGGCGCGAACCTGGCCGAGATGAGCAATCTGGGCCTGCCGGTGCCGCCGGGCTTCACCGTCACCACCGAAGTCTGCACCCATTACTATAAGAACGGCGAAACCTATCCATCTTCGCTGAAAGCCGACGTCGCCGCTGCCTTGAAGACGGTGGGTGAGATCGCGGGCGCGGTGCTGGGCGATCCGGCAAAGCCGCTGCTCGTCTCCGTGCGTTCGGGCGCGCGCGTGTCGATGCCGGGCATGATGGACACGGTGCTGAACCTCGGTCTCAATCCGCAGACGACGGATGGTATGGCCAAGCTCACGGGCAATCCCCGCTTCGCCTATGACAGCTATCGCCGCTTCATCCAGATGTATTCCAACGTCGTGCTGGGGCTGGAGCACGGCATGTTCGAGGAAATCCTCGATCAGGAGAAGGAAGACAAAGGCTACGATCACGATACCGATCTGGACGCCGAAGACCTGAAACGCATCGCCGAGCGCTACAAAGCACATGTGCAGAAGGAACTGGGCAAGCCGTTCCCGGACGATGTGCACGACCAGCTCTGGGGCGCGATCGGGGCCGTGTTCGGTTCGTGGCAATCGCATCGCGCGAAGACCTATCGCCGGCTGCACGATATTCCGGAGGAATGGGGCACGGCGGTGAACGTGCAGGCGATGGTGTTCGGCAATCGCGGCGAGACCTCGGCCACCGGCGTCGCGTTCACGCGCGATCCTTCGACCGGCGAGCATCTGCTGTACGGCGAATTCCTCATCAACGCGCAGGGCGAAGATGTGGTGGCGGGCATCCGCACGCCGCAGCCGATCACCAAGCTGGTGCGCGAGCGGCAGGGCGGCAAGAAGCCCTCGATGGAAGAGGCGCTGCCCAAGACCTTCGCCGAGTTGAGCGAGATCGCGAAGACGCTGGAAGCGCATTATCGCGACATGCAGGACGTGGAATTCACGGTGCAGGAAGGCAAGCTCTTCATGCTCCAGACCCGCTCCGGCAAGCGCACGGCGCAGGCCTCGCTCAAGATTGCCGTGGACATGGAAGCCGAAGGGCTGATCGACAAGAAGACGGCTGTCACGCGGGTGGAACCGGCGGCGCTGGACCAGCTTCTGCATCCCACGCTCGATCCCAAGGCGCAGAAGGAACAGATCGCCATCGGTCTGGCGGCTTCGCCGGGCGCGGCGACGGGCGAAGTGGTCTTCACGGCAGACGAAGCCGAGAAACT
>JBQCJO010000523.1:0-5784 GCA_051952735.1 Rhizomicrobium sp. | reverse complement strand
GTCTTTGGAAATGCCGAGCTTTACCGCACGTGTCTTGTCCGCAGAGATGGTGGATACCCGGTCCACGGCCTGCGCGAATTCCTTGCTGTCGAGACCGAGCGCCTTGTCGTTGCCAGCGGGAATGACGCGCTGATAGTCCGGAAAAGTGCCGTCGATCAGTTTGGACGTCAGTTCGACGCCGTCGTTGGTGAATTGGATCTTGGTATCGGAGAGCGAAACGTCGATCGCGCCCTCGCTATCATCCAGCAGGCGGCGCAACTCGGCGATGGTCTTGCGCGGAACGATGACGCCGGGAATATCCGAAGCACCTTCGGGCAGATCGAGCTCGAAGCGTGCGAGGCGATGGCCGTCCGTCGCTACTGCGCGCAGATGCTGCTTCTTCCCCTCCTTGAAGGCGTGCAGATAAATGCCATTGAGATAGAAGCGGGTCTCTTCGGTCGAAATCGCGAAGCGTGTCTTGTCGATGAGTTGCTTAAGGTCGTCGGCTTCGAGGCGGAATTTGTGGGGCAGGGCGCCTGCCGCCATTTGCGGGAAGTCTTCCTTGGGCAAGCACGCGAGCTCAAAGCGCACCGAGCCGGCGGAGACCTGAAGGCGCCCACCTTCACTCGTCAGCAGCTCAGCCTGCACCTGCGCGCCTTCGGGCAGCTTGCGGACGATGTCGTAGAGCATGTGGGCAGGAGCCGTCGCTGCGCCGTTGCGGATCACATCCGCCGGCAGGTTCTCGACGATCTCGATGTCCAGATCGGTCGCTGTGAGCTTCAGTTTGCCCTTCGCTGCCTCGATCATCACGTTGGACAGGATCGGAATGGTGTTCCGGCGTTCGACGACGCTCTGGACGTGGGAGAGGGCCTTCAAGAAGGCGCCGCGTTCGACGGTGATTTTCATCGGTTTTGCGCTTCGATCCTGTCGCGTTAAACAGCCCGTTCGGACGGCCAAAATTGGCCTCGTAACCCCTTGAAATCATTAGCGATTTTTAGGCGCCCAGACTCAAGCGCCCGAGTATATCAGGCGGGGGGGAAAGACAACAGCTTTCGAGAGCCGAAAGCGCTCGATTCCGCGCCATTTCTGAGCGCGGAATCGAACGAATTTGAGCCGCTCAGGCAGTGGCGCGAGACAGAACCTGACGCAGGAAATCCACTTCCTGCTTGAACATCGTATCCTCGTCGCAAAGCGCCGCCACGCGCCGGCAGGCGTGCAGAACCGTCGTATGGTCGCGGCCGCCGAAGCGCTTTCCGATTTCGGGAAGCGAGCGCATCGTCAACTCGCGCGCAAGGAACATGGCCACCTGGCGGGGGCGTGCCACGCGGCGCGAGCGCTGCGGCGACTGGAAGTCGCGAAGCTCGAGTTTGTAGAACTCCGCCGTCTTGCGCTGGATGTCCTCGATGGAGGTCTTCTTCGCTGCCACGGTCGCCTGACCGAGGATGTGGCGTGCAGCTTCCAGCGTCAGCGGCTGCTTGGTGAGATCGGCATAAGTCGCGATCTTGTTGAACGCACCCACGAGATCGCGAGGGCTGTTTTCTTCGCTGTCGGCGATGTGTTCCAGGACTTCATCCGGCACGGCGAGGCCGCGGACACGTGCGAATTCAGCGCCGCGCGATTTCAAGATCGCGAGGCGGGTCGCACGATCGGGCTTGTCGAGCGCGATGACGAGGCCGCCGGAAAGGCGCGAGCGTACGTCCGCCGATAGATTGTCGATCGCCGACGGTGCCTTGTCGGCCGCGATCACAAGCTTGCGTCGCAAATCGGAGAAAGCGTTCAGCGTGTGCAGGAACTCGCTGACCGTGTAGGTCGAGCGGCAGAGATGCTGCAGATCGTCGATCAGCAGAATGTCCGCGGCGCGCAGATCCTCCTTGAAGCCGAGCGTCTCCTTGCGATTCAGCGCGCCGAGAAACTGGCGCATGAAATCTTCCGCGCCGAGAAACAGCGCCCGCTTGCCGCGTTTCTTCGCTTCGAGGGCGATGGCGTTCAGAAGGTGAGATTTGCCATAGCCGAAACCACCATGGACGTAGAGCAGCGGAATCTCTTCATTCTCGCCAGTTCCCAGTGCTTTTGCGGCGCGATAGGCGAATTCATTGGCCGGCCCGGGCACGAAGCTTTCGAAGGTTTGCGTGCTCTGCAGAACCTTGGTGGAAAGCGCGCGGCGGCCCTCGTTCTTCTCCGCCTCGACCGCGGGAGCAGCAGGTGTTTCGCGGGGTGCGGAGGACACTGCCGTGACGACAGGACGTTGTGCTGCGATGACGATTTCGACCGTTACATTTTGCTCGCTCTCAGCCGTTATCGCGCGTTCGATACGCTGCAAGTGATGGCCCGCGACCCAATTGCGCGCGAATGGCGTCAGCGCGCCGATCTTCACTTCAGGGCCATCGATGGAGACGAAACTCAGCGGGCGGATCCACGCGTCAAAAACCGCGTCCCCCATCTCACGGCGCATGCGCTCGCGCGCCCCCAGCCACATCGCGTTCCAGTCCGTGGATTTCGCCATCGATTGTGCCATTTCCCATTTGCCCTTTCTTTTTCTGCCCCACGCCGCGGGACGGCCTGGGTTCCCAACCAAAATTTCTTGTTCAGCTTTGTCGCCAGGGAAGACCCGAAGCCTTCCAGCCATTCACATTGCCGCGGTGTCCCTCGCCATCGAGATTTCCTTCGAAACCGCCCGCGACGTTGTAAGCACGGCTAAAGCCGGCGCGAGTCATCACGATCGCCGCTGCCTTGGAGCGCGCGCCCGAGCGACAGAGAAACAGGAGCGGCGTGTCGCTTCCGGCGCCTGCCAGTTTCATTTGTTCGGCAGTGACCTGCGCGAAGTCCGGATTGATCTCGCCCGACGGGAAACTCTGCCACTCGATCGCATGGATCTCGCGGCCTAGCGGGGCAAGATCAGGCAGGCCGACATAAGTCCATTCCGCGGCGGTACGGACGTCGATCATCTGCGCCTTGGAATCGGCAGAGAGCAAGTCCCAGGCCTGCTGGACGTCGAGGTCCCCGGCATAGTCGGAAGCGGAATTGTTCGTGGGCATGGCTACGTGACCTACAGAGACGGCTTGTCCACACGGCGTGCTTTGCACGCCGCAGATCGAGATTTTAAAATAATGACTGGAACTAGGACTTCTGATTACTTGTCGTGACGCCAGAAATGACCGCTATGACTTTGTTTTTACTTATTTTTGTCTTAGGCATTTCTGCACAGGCCCCGTCTCAACGGGTTAACGATAGGCCGTGTGGCGGAGACGAATCAAGAGAACGAAATGGGAAGACGTTAAGGAATTACATTTTCACGACGATTTTTTGAAGCGCTAAGTGTATGTAACGCATACGGATTTTTGTTTCTGAGGGGAATCAAGAGGTTAACAAAAGTGACGCCCGTTGTGCCGAATTCGGTCTGCTATGCTGTGGTTAAAATCCTTTAGTCCGTCCACGGAACAAAATAAAACAGGCCCGGAATATTACTCCAGGCCTGTCGAATTTTCAAAAAATCCAAGTGTTGGTGTCAGGCCTTGAGCTTGGCCACGCGCTTGGTGAGGCGAGAAACCTTGCGGGACGCCGAATTCTTGTGGGTCACGCCCTTGGACACGCCGCGCATGATCTCGGGCTCCGCCGCCTTGAGGGCTGCCACGGCCGCCTTGTGGTCGCCTGAGGTGATGGCTTCCTCGACCTTGCGGGTCGCGGTGCGGATGCGGCTCTTGCGAGCGTGGTTGATGGCCGTGCGCTTGGCGGTGGTACGGGTGCGCTTCTTGGCCGAGGCGATATTGGGCATAGGTCGTCCTGAATTCCTTGGGAGGCGGGCGTATAGCCCTTGGGCGTCCGGGGGTCAATTGGGACTTATTTGTCCTGGAAGCCAGGTTTCCGCTTCTCGCTGAACGCGGCCATGCCTTCCTTCTGGTCCTCGGTGGCGAACATAGAGTGGAACACGCGCCGCTCGAAGCGCACACCTTCCCGCAGTGTGGTCTCGTAGGCCACATTTACGGTTTCCTTCGTCATCATCACGATGGGCACGGATTTCTCCGCGACGGTGTTTGCCGCCTTCATCGCTTCCGCCAGCAGCTCGGCTGCGGGCACGACGCGCGATACCAGGCCGGCACGCTCGGCTTCCGCAGCATCCATGTTCCGGCCCGTCAGGCACATTTCCATCGCCTTGGATTTGCCGACAAAGCGGGTAAGGCGCTGCGTGCCGCCAATGCCCGGCATGACGCCGAGATTGATCTCCGGCTGACCGAACTTCGCCGTGTCGGCCGCGATAATGAAATCGCAGAGCATTGCGAGTTCGCAGCCGCCGCCCAGCGCATAGCCAGCGACCGCCGCGATGATAGGCTTGCGGATAGCGCTGATGCGGTCGTTCACATGAGCGAAGAAGTTGGATTTGTACATATCCATGTAGGATTGCGGCGCCATCTCCTTGATATCGGCACCGGCGGCGAAGGCCCGGTCGGAACCGGTGAGGACGATACAGCGGACCTCGGCCCCGCGGTCCCATTCCTCCAGAACCGAGATCAATTCGGCCAGCAGATCACTGTTCAATGCGTTCAACGCCTTTGGGCGGTTCAGCGTGACCACGCCGACTTTGCCTTCGATTTTCGCGATGATGTTCTGGTATTCCATGTTCGCTCCTGCCGCGCGGCTTGTCCGGACCGTGTAATATCACTTCGCTCCGCAAAGGACATGAGATGAAACGCCTCTTCTTCATATTGCGCACGCGCGGCGCGAACTGGAACCGCGACTGCGCGCTCGAGGATCAGGCTGGCTGGGCCGAACATGCCGATTTCATGAACGGCTTGGTGCGCGAGGGCTTCATCGTGCTAGGCGGACCGCTGGATGGCACGCCGAATGTGCTGTTACTGGCGATGGCGGAGAGCGAGGAAGAGGTCCGCACCAGACTCACCCGCGACATCTGGGCCGAGCAGGATCTGCTACGCGTGGAGCGGGTGGCGCCTTGGAGTCTGAAGCTCGGTATCTGGCAGAAGGATTAGTCGACAAACCGCTTTGAGCGCGTTTGCTTCAGCCGGGAATGAACCTTCTTTTTCTCAAGCCTTTTTTCCTTCGATGATCGCGTCGGTTTGGTGGCGCGTCGCTTTTTGGGCAGTGTGGCTGCTTCGCGAAGCAGGGCGATCAGTCGCTCGCGGGCATCTTCACGATTGCGCTGCTGGTCGCGATACTGCGAGGCACGTATGATGATGGCGCCATCTTTTGTCAGTCGCGACCCAGCGAGCGCTTCCAATCGCGCATGAATCTCGAAAGGCAGGGCAGCATGCGTTGCATCGAAACGCAGGATCACTGCGCTGGCCACTTTATTGACGTTCTGCCCGCCTGGCCCGGAAGCATGCGTGAATCGCTCTGAGAGCAGGCTTTCGTCGATCGACAGATGCGATGTGATGACAATCCGGCTCATGGATGATCCTGAAGATCGCGCACCTCGGTTTCGGTTTGCATGGTCGTCGCGGTGCCGAGCGAGGCGGCCACGATGGCGGCGATGGCAAGTATCTGACGCGTGGTGAGTGCCTCATGGAGGAAAACAAAACCGGCGAGTGCGGCCACGACCGGCTCCAAGCTCATGAGAATGCCGAACACGCGCACGGGTATCCGGCCCAGTGCGAACATTTCACACGTATAGGGGACCGCACTGGAAAGAACCGCGATCGCAAGCGCAGCGAGCAAGATCGGTGGTTGATGCAGAACCGGAAGCGCTTCCGATACGCCCATGGGGAGCACCGTCAGCGCGGCGATCGTCATTGCGATGGCGGTGGCTTGTGTCGTGCCCACGGCAGACGCGCGCCGGCCCAAGATTATGTAAAG
>JBQCJO010000522.1:0-7186 GCA_051952735.1 Rhizomicrobium sp. | reverse complement strand
GAAAAACACCAAAAATCCCCAGAAAACCGCCGCCTTTGTCTCGTCCCCCAGAAAACGCGGAGTGTGACCCGGGGGGCCCCCCCACGCGGGCGGGCCATGACACTGGTTTTACTAGCTTTTCGCCGTCTCGATGTAGCGGTTGATCACGCTATCCAGCACATCCAGCGGCACGCGGCCGACGCCGAGGCCGGCATCGTGGAAGTCCTTGATGTTGTACTTCGCGCCCAGCGCCTTCTTCGCACGCTCGCGCGCGTTCAGCCACACGGTGTGGCCAATCTTGTAGGAGCACGCTTGTCCTGGCGACACGCAGTAGCGCTCCACTTCGCGCGCCGCGAAGCCGGGTGCTTCGCCTTCGCTGTCCACGAATTGCTTGATCGCCTGCTCACGCGTCCACTTCATCGCGTGGACGCCGGTATCGGCGATGCAGCGATTGGCGCGGAAGAGCTGGAACTTCAGGTAACCGATCTGGCTCAAGGGATCGTTCTCATACATGCCGATCTCGTCCGCGAGCTGCTCCGCATACAACGCCCAGCCTTCGCCGTAACCGGAGAAGTAGATCGTCTTGCGGATCAGCGGCAAGTTCTTGTTGGACAGCGCCAGCCCGCCTTCCATCTGATGGCCCGGCAATCCCTCGTGGAAGATCACGCTGGAAAGCGTGAAGCGCGGCCACTCCGCCGTATCGTGCAGGTTGATATAGACGATGCCGGGGCGCGAACCGTCCAGCGACGGCGTCTGGCTGAACGCCGATGCGGCGCCGGCTTCGGTCTGCGGCGGCACGCGGCGCACTTCGAAGGTGTAGGGCGGCACGCGGTTGAACACCGTCGGCAGCTTCGGCTTGATCGCGTTGAGCTGATGGTTGCAGAACGCGATGGCTTCCGCCTTTCCGGCGTCGGTGTTGGCGTAGATCTGCGACGGGTCCTTGTAGAGGGCCGCGATGCGCTCGCCCACCGTGCCCTTCGTCATGCCCTGCTTCTTCAGGATGCCGTCGATGCGGGCGGAGATTTCCTTGCCCTGGTCGATGCCCAGCTTGTGGATCTCGGCGGCGGACATGTTGGTCGTGGTCGAGAAGTGCAGGGCAGCGGCGTAATACGCGTCGCCGTCCTTGATCTTCCAGACCCCCGCGTCATGCGTCGCATCGGCGCGCAAGGTCTTCGCCTCCGCGATCTGCCGGTCGAGCGCCGGCGCGATCTTGTCGGAATAGATCTTCGCCGCGTTCGCTGCGTAGCTGTCGGGCAATCCTTTCTCCTTCGCGCGGCGCGCGATAGAGGTGACGAGCAGCGACTTGTCCGGATCGACGCGCAGCGCCGAAAGCTGCGTCAGCGCGAGGTCGAGGATGAAATCGGGCGGCTGGATGGCCATGCCCTTGTCGTGCTTCATCCGGTCGGTGTTGTTGTCGATCTGCACCGCGAAGGCTTCGAGGCGCGAGATATAAGCATCCGCATCCGCTGCGTTCTCGATGCGATGCTTGGTGTCGAGGAAATCCGGCACCTGCTGATAGACGCCGGTGAGCTGGCTCACCGCATAAGGCGAAGGCCCGAACGCCGATCCGCCGAAATCGAACGCCGCCACGCGCGCGCGGCTGTCGCCGACATAGACCAGCGTGTCGTAGTTCACCTTGTCCATTCCGGTTAGCGTGCTGGCGTCCAGCGCCTTGAGGCGATTGAGCTGGCTTTCGTTCAGCGTCTTGTGCGCCGCGATGCCCGCGGCGGATTCATCCGACAACTTGCCCTTCAGATCCGCATTCGTGCCTTTGTCGAGGCCCAGGATCGTCGCCTGCTCGGGACCTTCGCGCAGGTTCTCCTGGAAGAAGGTGTCCATGAGACCGTTCAGCTTCGCGGCCGTCGGATTGGCGGCGTCGGCGAAGGCGATCTTCGGCAGCGCAAGCGCGGCGGCGGTCGCAGCGGTGGAAGCGAGCAATTGGCGGCGGTCGAGCATGGTTTTCCCCTCTTTGATTTTTGTCGGCGGCGAGACTAGGCGGGGCAAAACGGACGGAGCAAGAAAATCGCCCCAAAAAGCGCCCGGGCGCGAAACTTTGAGACAATTCTTGCCTTCGTGGGGCGGGTTCGGGTAGTCATCCGCCTCCGCGGACAGGTGGTCGAGTGGTTGATGGCACCGCACTCGAAATGCGGAGACCCTTTACGGGGTTCGTGAGTTCGAATCTCACCCTGTCCGCCAACCTACGCTGCGCAGCGGCGGAGGTTGACCTCCCGAAGCTCCGTTAGGGGCGTAGGGAGGCTTCATTCGTCCCGCGCAGCTTCGGTTGGCAGGCCACCCTCTATTCCTTTGGACATTGATCCCGACACAAGATCAATGTGGAGACTGGGCGAAGGGAGGCTGCGGGGGTGTGGTACGTCTATTTTCTCGAGTTGAGCAACAAAGACATCTATGTCGGTTCAACAGACGATCTAAAACGTCGCGTCTCCTCGCATCAGCGCGGTCACGTGATTTCAACCAAGAAATATTTGCCTGCAACTTTGAAATCATATGTGGCGGTTCAAACCCAAGCGCATGCCCGCAACCTTGAACAGTACTTCAAATCGGGTTCGGGAAAGGCGCTCGCGAAAAAACGTCTTTTGGAGTTAGAGGTAGTATAGGACCCCATCTTCGGCGTGATTTGTTCTCAATCGCAACTGGCTTAACTATACCGATCGCCAAGATCGAACCTTAAATCATTGCGCAAACTCCGGCCTTGCTGCAGTTTGCAGAATATAACTCGGGGAAATCCATGCGCCACCGGATCGGCATTGTCGTGTGCGCCTTGCTCGCGTTCATGCCCGCAACAGCGAACGCGAAGACCGACAAGATCGAACAGATCGGAACCGCGCTCGCCATCGCCGAGCCGGTGTTCGCCGGTGGCGTGTCGCTCGCGAAGAACGATTGGACGGGTCTTCTCGAACTGGGCGTCACCACGGGCCTCACCGTCGGTACCGCCTACGGCCTCAAATATGTCGTCCACGAAGAACGCCCGGATCATTCCGACGACAAGTCTTTTCCGTCCGACACCGCCGCGCTCGCCTTCGCACCGGCGAACTATCTGTGGGACCGTTACGGCTGGCGCTGGGGTCTTCCGGCCTATGTGGTGGCGGGCTTCGTCGGCTATTCGCGCGTCGAGGCGGACAAGCATCACTGGTGGGACGTCGCGGCCAGCGCCGGCATTGCGTTCGCCTATAGCCGCTTCGTCGTCACGCCGTTCCGGCGCTACAACATCGACGCCAGCGTCTATGCGACGCCGAACTCGGTCTATCTGGGAATGAATTACAAGTTCTAGCCCGCCCGCGCTTCGAGCTGGTGCAGCTCGAACAATTCCTGGCGGCTGAATTTCAGATGCGGCCACACCGTGAGCATCGCGGTTCGGCCGATCTGTTTCTCCAGCGCATGCAGCCGCGCGAAACGGTCGTGTTCTTCGTGCGACTTCACCGGCGCGGCCTTGCCGCTTTCCTTGGCCAGCAGCAATTCCTCGGCGCGCAGCACAAGCTGGGTGTGCAGCTTGATATAGGCGAACAGCAGCCCCGCCATCTCCGCGCTGAAGCGCGCGGCGAGCTTCTTGATCATGTGGCCCGCCTGGCTGTGCGCGAAGGTTCCGCTCTCGATCTCTTCCAGCAGATGCTCGTGCGTCTCGTAATCGTGGATCAGCCAGTTGTGGACTTCGTGCTCGCTCTTGTCGAACACCAGCAGAAGGCCCAGCGGCAGAAGCACCAGCGTTCCGGCGGTCGCGGCCAGCGGCCACGCCTGGAACTGGTTGTAGATCGAATGGATCGCGGCGGCGATCAGAAGTCCCGGCAGGAACACCAGCACATGCGAGTCCGGTTCCTGGTCTTTCAGCGCCTGCGCCGTCACCGCGAAGATCGCCGAGACGCCGCCATGCATGATCGCTGTGCCGAGGCCGCGCACCATCCACATGCCGATATCCGCATCGGGGAAGGTGTAGGCGTAATAGATATTCTCCGCGACCGCGAAGCCCGCGCCGGCCGCCACGCCCAAAATCGCCGCGTCGATGAGGAAGCCGATGCGGTTGGTGCGGATAAGCTGCACGATCACCACCGCTTTCAGCGCTTCTTCCACGAACGGCGCATAGAAGTGGCTGTAGCGCGTGAAACTCACATGCGTGAGGTCCATGAGCGGCCCCGCCAGTGCATAGCTCAATGCCGCCGCCAGCGCGCCCGCCACCATGACGGCGATGACCAGCCGGATGCTCACCAGCTTGAAACTGTCCATGAAGATCAGCACTGCCAGGAACAGCAGAATAGGCGTGAGGCCCAAAAGCGCCTCGATGCCGAACTGGGAAGGTAGATGTGTCATCATACGCACACGCGCCGTTTCCGGCTCTGGTTTTACAGGATTTTCAGTGAGACGAGAATCTCGTTCTGGTGGGCCCGCCCGCCCGCGAAGCCCACGGCGTCGCCGATGGACAGCACCATCGGCAGGCGCACCGCGACGGTGAAGTTGAAGTCGAGCTGGAAGCCGACATTCTGCAGCGTCTGATGTCCTTCATTGCCGGGATTGGCATAGAGGATGCCCGCGAAGGCCGCGCTGCGGATCGAGCTGAGATAGAAACTCTCCGTGCCCACATCGTCGAAGCGGATCGGCGGGAAATTGAACTCGCCGGTCAGCTTGGCGAAGCTGCGCGCGCTGATGTCGTCGATTCCGAAGCCGGGGAAGCTGTCATAGTCGCGATAGCGCTTGATCTCGCGATCGTCGACATAGTTGTTCCCGAACGAGCCGAAGTAATAGTAGTCCAGCGCGTTGTTCGATGGCCCGCCCGCGATGCCGCCCGCCCCGTAGAACCACACCGACGCATGATCCCACGGCAATTCCCAGCCCACGCTCGCGTCGCCGTGGATCTTCGTGAAGGCATGGTTGTCCGAATACTGCTCCCACAGATAGATGCCCGCGGTGTAGCCCTCTTCGAAATCGATGGCGCCCAGCGACTTGTCCGCGTTCTGGTAGCTCCAGCCCAGCTTGCCTTCGGCGATGTTGCGGTCGCGCACGCCGGAGATGTTCTGCGCGCCGGGCAGCGTATCGAGGCCGGTGTAGAAGTTGAGGTCCGCGGTGAAGTCGAGGCGGCGCGGCGGATCGTAAACCGGAATGTCGTGATAGCCGATGAGCAGCGCATCGCCCTTGCGCGCGCGCTGCGTCGGCCCGAACAGGTCGTAGAAGTCCGCCTTGTTGTGCCAGTAAGTGACCTTCCACGACAGCGTCTGCCACGTCACATCGGCATGCCAGTTCTGGCCGCTTTTGAGATTGCCCGTCGGCGAGTAGGAGAGGTTGGCCGACAGCATGTCGTATTCCAGCGGGTCCTCCCACTGCACATGCCATCCGCCTGCGATGTGCCCCTTGTAGCCGGCGATCACAGGATAGGAGCCGTTGAACTGCAACTCGTCTTCGGCGTGATAGGAGCCTTTGCTCTTCACCATGCCGTCGAAGTCCACCTTGTCCGGCGAACCCACGGCCCATGTCTTCACGATGGGATGTTCCTTGGCGATCTCGGTGCCCAGGAATTTGACGCTGGAAAGATCGTCCAGCGGCTTGGGCTGGATGCGCACCGGCTGCAAACCGTGACCCGAATAGTCGAACACGATCATCGAGCCGTCCGCCATCGGCAGCGGATGGAAGAAGCCCGTCACTGCGTTCGTCAGCGCGTCCCATTTTCCGGTCGCGATGTTCAGGCGATAGACGTTCGAGATGCCGGTGTAATAGCTCGTGGCATAGACATACTTGCCGTCGTCCGAGAACACGCCGCTCTCCGGGATCGAGCCGGGCAGGTCCAGCGTGGCTACGGGCTTTGACGCATCGCCGCCGAGCAGATCGCCGATTTTGAACACGCTGAGATGGCATTTGCCGTCGATGCCGCAGATGGTGGCGAGCAGCAGCACGCCGTCCTGCGAGACGTCGAGGTCCGTCCACATCGTGCCGTAATCGAGCGTGAGAACCTGATTGGCCTCGTCATGCGCCGCGCGGATGCGCACCAGCGTGTCGAGGCCGTTCAGCCGCCGCACGCCCCAGATGGATTTATCGACGCCGTCATAGGCGATGTCGCCGATGCGCGCGTCTTCCAGCAGCATCTTGCTTTCGCCGGTATCGACATTCACCTGCATCAGGTCGCGCATCGCATTGTTGTCGGCAGTGAAGAAGGCGAGGCGGTCGTCGGGATCGAAGGCCAGCGACGTCGCGCGATAGAGCATCGGGCCTTTCAGCCGCGTCAGCGCGTGAACGCTGCCGTCTTTCAGCGAGATCGTGCCGATGTTGGCGAGCTGGCCGATGTTGCGGAAGCCTGCGATCAGCCGGTCGCCCCTCGCGTCATAGAATGCGCGCGACACCGAGCCCAGCGCGGTGGGCGTCACAGGCTTTTCCTGTGTCACCGGATATTTCTGTACGGCGGCAAGATTCTTCTTCTGCCATTCGTGCTCGAACGCGATCCAGTCGTTCCACGCATCCGGCAGCGGTTTGCCGAACACCTTCTGGAATTGCGCGATGTAATAGCCCTTCGAGTCCTTGCCGCGCTTGAGCCACTCGATGAGCTTCTCCGGCCCATAGGTCAGTGCGAGATAGGAGTCGAAGCGCGTGCCGTAGAGATAGGAGTTCGCGCCGACCTGGAAGTCTGTCGCGTTGCCTTCCGATTCCAAACCGACGGCATCGAAGAAGCGGGCGTTGTCGCGCACCATCGCGCGGAAGACCATCTCGTCGTAGCCGCCTTGCGCGCGGCCAAGGCCGCCACCCATCCATGTCTCCATGAACACGGCGCTGCCTTCCAGATACCAGCGCGGCACCCAGGAACGCGGCTGCGACAGATAATTGTAAAGGATCGTCTCGGGATGATCGGTGACCGGCGCGACCTTGCCGGCGAACAGATTGCGCCAGAACGCATCGTCGTCGTTGTAAACGTCGAGCGTGGCGACATGCACCATCTCGTGGTTCATCACCGTGAAGAAGCGCTCGCCCGGCGTCCATGTCTCGAAGGTGGTGGCGATCGGCCCGACATCGACGGTGATGCCGTTGAACGGCGTGGAGCGCATCGCAGCCCCGCCATTGTCGGAAAGATCCTGCAGAAGGATGACCGGCTTGTCCCACGCCTTCCAGTCGAACATCCGCCGCTGGAAGGCGAAGGAGTTCTCGTACGCCTTGCCGACATAGGGCGTCAGATAGGTCTGGATCGGATCGTAATAGACAAGGCGCAGATCGTCGGTCT
>JBQCJO010000521.1:0-3960 GCA_051952735.1 Rhizomicrobium sp. | reverse complement strand
GCTGGCGGCGCTGGCGGACAGGAACGACGCCGAGTTCTTCGATCATCTCACGACAAGGGAGCGCGAAACCATGACGCGCATCCTCAAAGACATCGTCGCGCGCCGCGCGATCAAAGTCGTGCCGGTGGACTAAACACAACAAAAGGGAAGAAAGCCATGAACGAACACGCTAGAAAAATCGCAGGAGAGGTCACGCATGGCTCCGACGACGACACTCTCACCTTCCCGCAGGTGCTGGAAAGGCTCGCCGGCGTCGGGATCGAGGGCTATCTCTGCGACCTTCGCGGCGCGATCAAGACCTATTACATGCCGGACGGCGACAATGTGATTGTCCGCGAGGACGCCGCGAAGACACCGATCGCTGAGCGCTTCGATCCCGCGCGCGTGTCAGCGGCGGTACGCCAGTCGCAACGCAACGAGCACACCTATCGCGACTTCTGCCGCAAGATCGCGGAAGCGGGATGCGCGGGTTACATCGTCACCCTGCTCGGCCGCCGCGCGGTCTATTTCGGCCGCGACGGCGAGATATACACCGAGCATTTCCCGGGAACGTGACTTTGCGGAAGCAGGCCCGCGCCTAGTGCTGCATCGGCAGCGGCTTCTTCGGCGACGGGGTTTTCGGTTTCACCGGCGCGCCATGCTTGCTCGCATAGAGCTGCTGCGCGGATTGCAGCACATAGGCGCGAATGTCCTGTGCGTCTTCCTTGTTCAGGATGTCCTTGAACCAGCCCATGCCGTTGTCATGCAACGCGCCGTCGATGACGATGGCGTCGTACTGGCCCCAGATTTCCTTTGGCACCATGCGCAGGTCCGGCACCTCGCCCGATGAGCCGAGCAGGACGCCGTGGCACACCGCGCAGTTGCGGTGGAAGGCGTCGAAGCCTTTCGCTGCCATCTTCGCATCCACTTTCTCGTTCGGCGGTGCGGGCATGTTGGCGGGAATTTCTGCTGCGATCGGCTTCACGTCTTTATAACCACCAAGCTTGAACGCGAAGATTCGGCCCTGGTTGTTGCCGTATTTCTGCAGCGCGGTGTTCTGGTCGGCTGTGGCGCCCAATCCGCCGGAACCGCCGAACGCCGCAGCCACCGCCACATATTGCTCACCGCCGATGGTGTAGCTGATCGCGGGCGCGCTCATGCCGGTCTTCAGATCGATGGTCCAGAGCTTCGCGCCGGTCTTCGCATCATAGGCGGAGAAGAAACCATCCGAGCCGCCGGCGAAAAGCAGACCGCCGGCCGTCGTCAGCATGCCGCTGTTCCAGCCGCCGGACATCTGAACCTGCCACACCATTTTCTGGTTCACCGGATCCCAGGCGCGAATCCAACCCTTCGCAGGCGCGGGCGGCTGCCCCTTCATCGCCGCATCGAGAACCATGTGGCCAAGCTGCGCGAAGTCGGTAACGTTCCACGCGCCGGGCTTGTAGTGCAGCTTGTCCTGCTGCGCGTAGATGAAGTTGCCGTCGATGACGGGGATATAGACAAGGCCCGTCTGCGGATTGAACGCCATCGGTTGCCAGTTGTGCGCGCCGACCGGACCGGGGATCTGCATCGACGGTTTGCCGGCGGTGTAGCGCACACCCGGATTCTCGATGGGACGGCCGGTCTTCATATCGACGCCACTCGCCCAGGTGATGGTGGTGTAGGGCTTCGCGGAGATCAGCTTTCCGTTGGTGCGGTCGATCACGTAAAAGAAGCCGTTCTTCGGCGCCTGCATCAGAACGTGGCGAACTTTCCCGCCGATCTTCAAATCCGCGAGGATGATGTGTTGCGTGGCGGTGTAATCCCAATCGTCGCCGGGCGTTGTCTGGTAATACCATTTGAGCGCGCCGGTATCCGCGTTCAGCGCCACGATGGACGACAGGTAGAGATTGTCGCCGCCGCCGGGCGAACGCAGATTGCGGTTCCACGACGAGCCATTGCCCGTGCCGACGAAGATCGTGTTCAGCGCGGGATCATACGCCATCGAATCCCACGGCGTGCCGCCGCCGCCCTGCACCCACCATTTGTGATCGGTACCGCCGGTGGACCACGTCTTCAGCGCCTTTGCCATCGCGGGATTTTCGGCGGGCTTCGACGGATCGCCCGGCACCGTATAGAAGCGCCACTTCAGCTTGCCGGTAACCGCGTCATAGGCGGAGAGATAGCCGCGCACGCCATATTCCGAGCCGCCGTTTCCGATCAGCACATTGCCATGCACGACGCGCGGCGCGCCGGTGATGGTATAGGGCCTCGTCTTGTCGATAGTGTTGATGTCCCACGCAACCTTGCCGGTCTTGGCGTCGAGTTTCACCAGGCGGCCGTCAAGCGTGCCGAGATAGACAGCGCCCTTCCACAGCGCGACGCCGCGATTGACCACGTCGCAACAGGCGTAACGGCCCCACTGGCCGGGCACCTGCGGATCATAGGCCCAGATCTGCTTGCCGGTTTTCGCATCCAGCGCCCAGAGCTTGCTCCACGAGCCGGTGACGAACATCACGCCGTCCGAGACGAGCGGTGTGGTCTCGAGACCGCGCACCGTGTTGGTGCGAAACTCCCACGCGACGCCGAGGGTCTTCACATTGGATTTGTCGATCTGTTTGAGCGGTGAATATCGCTGCTCGGAATAGGTGCGGCCATTGGAGAGCCAGACGCCGGGCGTCTTGTCCGCGTTCTGAATGGCGGCGCCATCGACATTGAATTGCGGCACGGCGGGCGTGGCGATGGCAACGGTTGCACAGGTGGCGAAAACGGCCACGGCTGCGGCCAGACGGATATTCATGAGCGGCTCCCCTTCCCGTCGCTCTGCGGCGGCGGTTGTGGCAGGTTAGGGAGAGTCACCCTGTTCGACAATATATCTCCCGGTTCTCATGTCCCTGCCGCAGCGGAAGCACGACCCAAAACGCGACGTTCTGAAAGACGTTTTCGGTTTCGACGATTTCCGCCCCGGCCAGGAAGAGGCGATCGGTACCATTCTGGACGGCCGCAACGTTCTGGCCGTCATGCCCACCGGCTCGGGCAAATCGCTCTGCTATCAGGTGCCCGCGCTGGTGATGGGCGGGCTGACGGTGGTGGTCTCGCCGCTGGTGGCGCTGATGCAGGATCAGGTCGCGGCATTGCGGCTGGAAGGCGTGGCGGCAGAGGCGATCAATTCGTCCCGCTCGCGCGACGAGAACGTGGCCGCATGGCGCCGGGTGGCGACGGGCGATGTCCGTCTTCTCTATATGGCGCCCGAGCGGCTGATGACCGATCGCATGCTGGAGGCGCTTGTGAAACTGGATGTGCGCCTCATCGCCATCGACGAAGCGCATTGCGTGTCGCAATGGGGACCGGCATTCCGGCCGGAATACAGCGCACTATCGAAGCTGGCCGATCTGTTCCCGAAAACCCCGATCATCGCGCTGACGGCAACGGCGGACGAAGTGACGCGCGCGGACATCGCTTTGCAGCTGTTCGACAATCGCGTCGAGACACTTGTTCAGGGCTTCGATAGGCCGAACATCGCGTTGACGGTTGAGAGCAAGCGCAACACCGCAAAGCAATTGCTGGACTTCATGGCGAAGCACAAAGGCAAGAGCGGAATCGTCTACTGCCTGTCGCGCAAGAAGACGGAAAAGATCGCCGAACAACTGCGCGACGCGGGCGTGAATGCCCTCCCCTATCACGCCGGCATGGAGAAAGAGGCGCGCGAAGCCAATCAGAACCGCTTCATGACCGAGCCAGCGGTGGTGATGGTGGCGACGATCGCGTTCGGCATGGGCATCGACAAATCCGATGTGCGCTTCGTCTTCCACACCGATCTGCCGGGAAGCCTGGAAGCCTATTATCAGGAGATCGGCCGTGCTGGGCGCGATGGTGGGCCAGCGGAAGCACACATGCTGTTCGGACTGGAAGACATCCGCATGCGCCGTGTGTTCATCGATCAGGAAGACGGGGGCGAAGACCGAAAGCGGCGCGAACATGCGCGGCTGAACATGTTGCTGG
>JBQCJO010000520.1:0-5518 GCA_051952735.1 Rhizomicrobium sp. | reverse complement strand
AATCCGAAAGCTCATCGGCAAATCCCCTTACACCTGATGGAAAGGTAGGCCGGGGACCTGCACTCGCCAATGGGTGGGAGGCTTGCCATGCCCCGAAAATTCGCCGTAACGAGGGGCATGGCGACATTCGATTCTGGCGGCTTTTCGATTGCCTATGACGAGGTGGCGGGCGAAGGGCGGCCGATCATCTTCATTCACGGCTTCGCCTCCAACCGCAACGAGAACTGGACGCGCATGGGCTGGTACGGCGCCGTGGAGCGCCGCCGCATGCGGTTCGCGGCGCTCGACCTGCGCGGCCACGGCGAAAGCGCCAAGCCGCATGAACCGGACGCTTACGGCCGCGAAGCGATGGTCGGCGACATCTTCGCGCTGATGGATCATCTCGGTGCCGCGCGCGCGGACCTGGTGGGTTATTCGATGGGCGCGCAGCTTTCGCTCGCCGCCGCGCTGGCGAAGCCCGAGCGCGTTTGCGATCTCATTCTCGGCGGCATCGGCGGCAAGCTGTTCGATCCGCCGCCGCCCGGCACGCCGATGGCGGACGCGATGAAGGCAGAGTCCATCGACGCCATCTCCGAACCGCTGCTGAAAAGCTTCCGCCAGTTCGCCGATGAGCAGGGCGAGGATCGCGAGGCGCTTGCCGCCTGCTCGCTGGGCCGGGGTGCGAATTTCACGCGCGATGAGGTTGCGGGGCTCGCAGCGCATACGCTGGTGGTCGCCGGCGCGCGCGATGCGCTGGCCGGCGATGCCGGCGAACTGGCCGCGATCATTCCCGGTGCGAAGGCCGTCACCCTGCCCGGCTGTGACCACTTCAGCGCCATTCCACACGCACTCTTCAAAGCCGCGGTGTTCGACTTCTTCGACGGCGAGATGGGCTAAAAAAGGAAACACCGGCGGATCGCTCCGCCGGTGTTTTTTCTTCAGGCTTGTCCGATCAGTTCGATGCGAGCTGGATCGGCTTGCCTTTGTCCTTGCCCGACAGGTCGATCACGATCACCGAATAACCTTCGGCGAGCAACTGACCGAGATCCTGCACGGTGTGCACGAGGATCATCTTCGGCTTGCCGCCGCCCGGCGACAGCAGGCCGAGCAGCACACCTTGCGGCAGGATCAACTGGCCGTTGGGACCGATGATCGTGCCAGCCGGGAGCACGAAGCCTTCGACCACGAGCTGGGCCGGGTTGAAGTTGGCTTCGCCCACGACCGTCTGGCCGTTGACGGAGACAACACCGCTGCCGCTCGCATCGAGGTTCGTCCAGGTGCCGTCCACCGAGCCGTTCTGCGCCGACAGCGTGAAGTCGGTGGCCGTCACCGCTGCATCCACATTGTTGTTGGCGGTGATCGAAACGGTATCAGCGCTGTACGAGCCTTCGACCGTGTTGCCGGTGACCGAGGCGGTATCCGTCGCGGTGACCGAGGCGTTCACGTCGTCGCCCGAGAGCGTGACGTTCTGGCCGTTGATCGTGCCCGAGACATCGCCCTGAGCCGCGATGTTCACATCGCCATCGGACTCAATGTGGCCGCTGGCGTCACCGCCGACCGTGCTGTTGACGTTGCCGCCCGCATGCAGCGTGTCGCTTGCGAACACCTGGTTGCCCGTCAGCGTGGAGTTGAAGTTGCCGGCCAGCCAGACGACGAGCGCGTTGAAGTCGTTGCCGCTGACGGTCATGTCGCCGAGGCGGACCGAGCTGGTGCCCGCGTTCTGCAGCGTGATGTCGCCATTGGCGCCCGAGTTCGTGCCCGGACCGGCGTTCAGCGTGAGGCTCTGCGCGCCGTTCGACGTGCCGAAGATATCGCCGTTGAAGGTGATATCGCCGCCGTTGGTCGAGAGCGTTGTCGTAGCCGCCGTGAGCGTCACGCCGCCGTCGAACACGAAGCTGCCGGCATTGTAGGTAGAGCCGGTCAGCGTGGTGGCGCTGGCGTCGCTGAGCGAGGTGAGGCCGCTCACATTACCGAGCGAGACGCTGCCCGTGCCCGCGTCGAGGCTGAGCGCATGCGCGCCGCCCACCGAGGCGACTTGGATCGCGCCGTTGGAGCCGCTGGTGTCGAGCGTGGTATCGCCGGTGAGCGTGGTCGCCCCGAGGCCGATGCTGCCTGCGACGTAGCTCGTGCCGGTCAGTGTCGCCGGGCCGCTGACGGACAACGCACCAGCGTTGGCGACATTGCCGAGCGACGTCGCGGCACCGGTGATGGCAAGATCGTTGCCGCCACCACTGAGCGAGGCCAGCGAGACCGCACCGGTCGCGCCGATCGTGGTGTCCTTGGTCAAGGAAACCGCGCCGCCGAACGCGAAGCTGGAACCGCTATACGCGGAGCCGGTCAGCGTCGCAGCGCCGTTCACGGCCACCGCGCCGGCATTGGAGACGTTGCCGAGCGATGTGCTGCCGGCATTGACCGTCACGTCGTTACCGCCGCCAACAACCGAAGCCAGCACGACATTGCCGGTTCCGACGTCGAACGTCGTATCGCCCGTGAGCGTCGTTGCACCGAAGGTTTCGGCGCCGGCGCCGTACTGCGTTCCCGTCAGCGTCACCGCTCCAAGGGCCGTTATCGAACCGGCATTTGCCACATTGCCCAGCGAAGATGTGCCGGTTCCGGTCTTGAGTGCCAACGCCTTGCCGCCGCCCACGACGGAAGCGACGGTGATGTCGCCGTTCGCGGCAGAGGTGTCGAGCGTGGTGCTGCCGGTCAACGTGGTCGCGCCGTTCAACGCGATCGAGGCCGCGGTGAAGTCACCGTCGAGGCTCACTGCGCCGCTCGACGCGATCGCGCCGGTGGCCGTGAGGTTCCCGTTGAGCGACGAGCCAGCCGCACCCGAGCCGAGCGTGAAGCTGTTCACGTTCACATCGTCGAAGTTGAACGAAAGCTGCGTGCCGACCGTAACGTCTTCGGCGTAGGTGCCGGCATCGACGTTGATCGTGTTGCCGGCGGACGCTGCGCCAACCGCGGTTGCGATCAGGAGCTGCGAGCTGTTTGCGCCGGTTCCGACATAGAACTGGCCGTTCAGCCCGGTGCCGCTCCAACCCTCGACGTAGGTATTGGCGAGGGTCAGGTGGCCACTGTTCAGTGCCGCGTCGGTCGCGAAGTCGATCGCACCCTGCTCGGTCTTCTGGAAGAAGGTGTATTGATCGTTCGCCACGCTCTTATCGATGGCGGCGTAGTTGTAACCAGCAAGGCTCAGCGAACCCATGTCGAGCGAAGCGGATTGATCCTCTTCGTAGACGCCATTGGCTTCGTGGAACTGGCTCGTGCTGTCCACGACGATGTTGTTGAGCTGCTGGTTGTAGAAGCTGTTCGTCTGATACAGCGCCAGACCACCCCACGCGTTGTTGGACGTCGAAGCGCCCGTGATGGTGACGTTCGCGCTGTCCGTCAGCGCGATGCCGTTGCCGTGCACGATGTTGCTGACGCTGACATTCTTGATCGTCGCGCCGACGACGCCGTTCAGGTCCAGACCCGTACGATAGCCGCGATCAATCGTGACGTTCTCGATGTCGAAGTTCAGCAGGCGGTCGGTGGCCACACCGGTGTCCGGCGTGACCTTGATGCCGTAGGTCGAGCCCACGGCCGTCGGACCGTGATAGGTGAAGTTCTGCAGGCTGACATTGTCGGCCGTGACGTTGATGCCGTAGCCGGTCGAGTTCGACGTGATGATCGTGCCGGTCTCGCTCAGGCCCTTCAGCGTCAGGCTCTTGGTGATGTCGAGCTCGCCCGCCAGCGTGTAGTTGCCGATGTCGAGGTTCACGGTGCCGCCCGCGGTGACATCCGCGATGCCTTCCTGGATGCGTGCTGCGTCGCCGCCGCCCAGCGTGGTCACTTCCAGATTGGCGAAGTTGCCCTGGAAGCCCGCAGCCGCGCTCGTATCTGTGCCGCTCATCAGGAACGGCGAGAAGTCGACAAGGGCCGCGTCCGCGCCGGTCATCATCGCGGAAATGTTGTTGGCGTCCGTTGAGCCCCACCAGTTGCCGGAGAAGTTGGCGACGTCGCTGGACGACTCCAACTCGACGGCGAAGGTGTTGCCCGAGAAGTCGTTGTTGTAGGCATTGACGACGCTGGTGTCAGTCTCGTCGTAACCAACCTGCACGCCCACGCCGTTGCCGGTGATGACGTTGTTCTGCATCGTCACGCTGGACGGGCCGGAGTTGGCAATGGAAACCGGATCGCCGTTATCGACATCGACGCCGTAACCGGTGCTCGTGATCACGTTGCCGATCAGATTCACGCCGGTGCTGCCGGTGACATAGATGCCATTCGACGTATCGCCAGCGCCGGTGCCAGTGATGGTGTTGCCGCTCACCTGCGCGTTGTCCGCGTTGATCAGGATGATGTCAGTCGCGGCATTATTGGTGCCGCTGTAGTTGATGTCGGAAATGGTGTTGCCGGAAATCGTGGCGCCCGAAATCGATCCGAGCGAGCCCCAAATTTCGATACCGTTCTGGGCGATGACGCCGGTGCTGCCCGCACCGGTGATCACATTGTTCGTCGCGACGGCGGAGATACCTTTGCCGACAAACTGGACGCCGTTCTTCTGGAAATCGTTGATGGTGCTGTTCTCGACGGTGACGCTGTGAAGGCCGCTGTCGTTAAAGGCCCCGACGCCCGTACCGCCCTGCGCGCCGGTGAGCGAACCGGTGAGGCCGCCGCTGCGCACGCGCGTGATGGTGACGCCATCGATCGTCGCGTTGGAATTGTAGATGCCGATTCCGAGCAAGCCGGCGTTGGCGTCGCCGACGCCGCGGCCGTCAACGGTCAGGCCTGTAACAGTGACATCTGCACCACCTTCAATCGAGACGACGGCGCGATACTGCGTGCCGTTCGCGCTGAAGGAGTGCGCCAGGAGATCCGGCGCGGAGATCGTGGTGTCGCCGACGCCGGCGCCTTCAAGCGCCAGCGCCTTGCCGGAGATGACAACCTGGCCCTCGTAATTGCCGGCCTGGATGTTGATGATGTCGTTGTTGGAAGCGACATCGACGGCGTTCTGGATATTGTCCTTCGCCGCCGTTGCATAGACGTGGCCCGCGACCAGACGCACGAGACCGTTCGACGAGTCGTCGGTGCCGTCGGTGATCTTGTCCACGATGTCGTAAAGCTGATCCAGCGTGGCCGAGCTCGTGGCGACGCCGCCGAAGGTGTTGCCGTTGGTGGCATCGATTTCGTTCGGGCTGCCGCCGGCCGTGCTGATGTATTCCTGCACGGAGTTGTCGAAGTCAGAATTGCTGACCGTCACCGTGCCGTTTGCCGAGCCGTAGACGAGCACGCCTGCTGCCGTCGCGGTGTTCGGATCGTTGAAGGAAAGGCCGGAGAAGGAGTCGCCGTCGACGGTGAGGTTGACCGTGCCGCCGCCCTGCTCCCACGCCAAGATGCCGTTCTGCGCGATCGTGCCGGTATCACCGTGACCGATGAAGTTGGAGTTGGTGACCGTCAGGTCGATCGTGCCGCCATTGGTGCCGGAGCCGTCGCCCGTGACCGCGTCAATCGCGTTCTTGTTCCAGTTCTGGAACGTGACGTTGTCGACCGTCAG
>JBQCJO010000519.1:0-5235 GCA_051952735.1 Rhizomicrobium sp. | reverse complement strand
CGCATTCTTCAGGCTGCCGGGAATGCCACGCGCATATTCGGGACTGGAGATCAGAAGACCTTCCGCCGCCGCCACCTTCGCGCGCCAGTCCGCGACGGTGAGCGGAAGGGGTTCGACGTCATCATCCGGGTTGAAATGCGGCAGCGTTGCCAGACCATCGTAAAAGTCGATCGTCATTCCCGCCGGACGAAGCAGCATTGCCGCTCTCAACAGCGCGGTGTTCGTGGACACCGCGCGCAGGCTTCCCGAGATGGCGAGCAGGCGAACGCTCATTTGCGCAAATCGACAAGGCGGAATTGCTCCGCAAGGCTGTTCACCGCGTCCACGCCGCCGCGCGTGGGATCGTACGTCGTCTGCTTCCAGGAGATGTGATAAAGGACCTGAAGCACATCGCTGTCCTCGCTTGATCCGAAGGGCAGCAGCAACTCTTCCGAAAACTGTTTCGCGCCGGACACGCGATAGCCCAGGCGCAGGCCGCGGCCGATGGCGCCGCGCGCGACGTCCGACCAGCGCTTCAGGCGCGACGCGCGATCTTCTGGGCGGGTGAGCGCGATCCAGTCCTTGCCTTTCGGATCCTGCCCCATGCCTTGCGTAAGGCCGGAACCCATCAGGCGGCAATATACGCTCTTGTCCGGCACGACATCGAAGATCGCGATGGAAGGCAGCGCCTTTACGACAACCTTTGGAGAAAACTCCGCGCGCTCGGGAAGCGCGTCGCCGCGCCACAACGACAGCCAGTATTCGACCACCGGCTTGGCGTCGATGCTGGGCGGATTATCTTCAAAACAACGAACGGCAATCTGTTTGTCGAAACTCATCACGCCCACATTACGCCTTCACGCCCAGGCATTCATCGCCTTTGCCATATCGATATCGTTCTGCGTCACACCGCCGGCATCATGGGTGGAAAGCGTTACCTCAACCTTGTTGTAGACGTTAAACCATTCCGGATGGTGATCCATCTTGTCGGCGAGCAGCGCCACGCGCGTCATGAAGCCGAACGCCTCGTTGAAATCCTTGAACTTGAAATTCTTCGCGATGGCCTCGCCGCCTTTGGATTCTTTCCATCCCTTAAGTGTCTTCAGCGCGGCGGCGCGGCCTTTCGGCTCGAGCTTTTTAACTTTCATGACGTCCTCGTGCTTATGTCAGGTTGTAAACGCGCTCAGGCACATAAACGCTCCCGTTCGGCGTCAGCGTGCTGGAATACAGCGCAAAAGACGAGACTTCGAACGGCGGCCCGGCATAAAGCGCGTGATCGGCGAGCCAGTCCATCACCTTGCCGACGGGCGCCGCGCGCAGGCGCGCCAACGTCACATGCGGCGTGAACTTGCGCTCGTCGGCCTTCATGCCAATGCGGTTCAGCGCAGTTTCGATCTTGCGATTGAGGTGAGAGACGGCAGCTGCGTCGCTGACGCCGGCCCACACCGCATGCGGTTTCTTGCCGCCGAATTCGCCGACGCCCTTCAGCGCCAGCGTGAAACGCGGCGACGAGATCGCTAACAGCGCATCGTCGATATCGTTCGCCTCGCGTCCGTCCACCTCGCCGATGAACCGCAGGGTGAGATGAAGCTGCTCGCGCGTCTGCCAGCGCGCGCCGGGGATGCCGGCCTGGATCAGGAACAGCCCCTGCACCGCGGCATCCGGAATAGCCAAAGCCACGAACAATCTCATCCCGCCAACCGCCCCAGCGGCAGCGACCGGCGGAAAGCGAGCACAGTCGCACCATAAGCCGAACCGCCAAGAACGATCGCGAGCAACAGGTTCATCTCGTCGCGGAACGGGACGCTCATGGCATGCAACGCGATGGCGCCGAGATAAGCTCCCGCTGCGGCCGCCGCTGTCGCAATCAGCACCGGTAGCAGCGAACGGTGGAAAGCAGCATCCATCGCGAGGAGGCCGCGCCTGCGGCCGATCCATGTCAGCACACCGACATTGATCCACGCGCCAAACGCGGTGCCGAGCGCCACACCCGCGATGCCGAGGTGAAGCCCCCACACGAAGACGATCTTCAAGGCGATGTTGCAGACGAGCGCTGCGATGGTGACGCGCGCGGGCGTGGCGGTGTCATGCCGGGCATAGAACGTCGCTTGCACGATGCGCGAGAGCGAGAACGCGGGAAGCCCCACACCATAAGCCGCGAGCGCGATGGCGGAGAGTGCCGCCGCACTCTTGTCGAATGCGCCGTGAGCGAAGATCGCGCGCATGATCGTGTCCGGGATGACGACGAACACGGCCGCGAAGGGCAATGTGAGGAGAAGCGAAAGCGAGGCCGTGCGGTTCTGCGCGTGATCCGATCCCGCGCGATCGCCCACCGCCAGCTTGGCCGACATCTCCGGCAGCAGCACCGTGCCCAGCGCGATGCCGAGCACGCCCAGCGGCAACTGCTGAATGCGGTCCGCGTAATAAAGCGCCGTCCGGCTGCCGATGGGCAGAAGGCTGGCGATGATTGTGTCGATGAACGGCGCTACGAAGACACCGGCGGCGCCCACCGTTACGGCGCCGAACGCCTTGAAGAACTCCCGGATCTCCGGCGTCCATTTCGGCCACGCGATGCGCAGGCTCAAACCATCATGACGGCTCGCCCACAGCATGAAGAAAAGCTGCATGAAGCCGCCCAGCAGCAAACCCCACGCCGCGGCATAGGCCGCATTCGGAAACCAGTGCGATGCGAGCAGGCACGCGATCATGCCGATGTTCTGGAAATTCGACCACGCGGCAGCCGCCCAGAATTTGTTGATCGCATTCAGCATCGCCGAAAGCTGGATCGCGACGACGGTGAGGATGAGATAGGGAAAGGTGATGCGCGCGAGACTGACGGTCAGCCCAAGCTGACCGGCATTGTCCGCGAAGCCCGGCGCGATCACATGCACCACGAACGGCATGAAGATCAGCGCCAGGATCAGGATCACCAACTGCGCCAGCATCTGCCAGGAGAACACACGATCCGCGAACAACGCCGCGGCCTGATGCTCACCGCGCGCGTGCAGCGCCGCATAGCGCGGCAGGAAGGCGGGATTGATCGTGCCTTCGCCGAAGATGGAGCGGAAATAGCTGGGAAACAGGAAAGCGACGATGAAGGCGTCCGACAGCACGCCCTTGCCCAGCACCCACGCCATCAGGATGTCGCGCACGAAGCCGGTGATCCGCGAAAGCAGCGTGAACCCGCCGACGGAGAGAAGGCGTTTGAACATCTAGTGCTTCACCTGCGCCACGAGCTTCAGGACATCGGGCAATATCTTGCCGACGATGATCTTCACACCCGTGGGATTGGGATGGATGCCGTCTTTCTGGTTCAGCTTCGGATTCAGCGCCACGCCATCCAAAATGAATGGATAATAGAGCGCGCCGAACGCCTTCGAGAGCTTCGGATAGATTGCATTGAACTTCGCTTCGTATTCCGGACCAAAGTTCTTCGGCGCACGCATGCCGAGCAGCAGCACCGGGATGTGTTGTGCTTTCAGCTTGCTGAGGATCGCGGTTAGGTTCTTCTCGGTGGACGCCGGATCGATGCCGCGCAGCGCATCGTTCGAGCCCAGCTCGATCATCGCCGCGTTAGGATGATCCGCCAGCGACCAATCCAGCCGCGCGAGGCCACCCGCCGACGTGTCGCCGGAAACACCCGCATTGATTACGGTCGCGTCGATGCCCTTCTTCTTCAATTCGGCTTGCAGAACGGCGGGGATTTCCGTTCCCGGCGGCAGGCCATAGCCCTGCGTCAGGCTGGTGCCGAGCGCGAGGATTTTCACCGGCGCGGCCCACACGGGCGCAGCCAGAAAAAGAAACGCGGCGGCCGCGCCCAAAGCCAGCTTGAATCGCCTATATGTCATGCCATATCGCCTATCATGCCCTCGCGCGACCGGCGAGACCGTTCAGGACCCGCCATGACCGCTGCCATCGATCTGCATGACATAAGACTCACTTTGTCCAGCGCCGCCGGGCCGGTGAACATCCTGTCGGGTGTTTCGCTTGCCGTGGCGCCGGGCGAGACCATCGCCCTGCTCGGCCCGTCGGGCTCCGGCAAGTCGTCGCTGCTGATGGTCGCCGCCGGATTGGAAGCGCCGACAAGTGGGCGCGTTTCGATTGCCGGCACCGACATCACAAAGCTGGGCGAGGACGAGCTTGCGCGTTTCCGGCGCGGGCATATCGGAATCGTGTTTCAATCTTTCCATCTCATTCCGACGATGACGGCGCTGGAGAATGTCGCCGTGCCGCTGGAGCTTGCCGGCGCGCGCGACGCGTTCGACCGCGCGAAGGCGGAGCTGGACGCGGTCGGTCTCGGCAAGCGGCTCGATCATTATCCGGGCCAGCTTTCCGGTGGCGAGCAGCAACGCGTGGCATTGGCGCGCGCGATTGCGCCGCGTCCGTCTGTGCTCTTCGCGGATGAGCCGACCGGCAATCTCGATACGCATACCGGCGAGGAAATCTCCGAGCTTCTGTTCGCGCTGCATACGCGTGCGAAGACGACATTGTTTCTGGTCACGCATGAAGAGCGGTTGGCGCAGCAATGCAGCCGCATCGTCCGCCTGCAGGACGGCCTGATTGTGGCGGATGCTCCGGGACTGCCTCATGGTTCGACGGGCTCACAATGAGGAGACCTCCACCACTCCCCACCCTGAGCTTGTCGAAGGGTGAGCGGCCATGATCTCGCTCGCCTGGCGCTGGGCACGACGCGAATTGCGTGGCGGCTTGTCCGGCTTTCGCATCTTCTTCGCGTGCCTCGTTCTCGGCGTCGCCGCCATCGCCGGCGTCGGCTCGCTGGCGGATGCAATGCTGGCCGGCATGGCGAGCCAGGGCCGCGTGCTGCTGGGCGGCGACGTGTCGGTGCAGCTCGTCCATCGCGAGACGACACCACAGGAACATGCATGGCTCGTGGCGCGCGGAAGAGTTTCCGAGATCGCGATGCTGCGCGGCATGGGTTACGCGATCAAGAACGGGCAGGAAGCGGAACGCTCGCTGATCGAGATCAAGGCCATCGACAATGCCTACCCGCTCTATGGGAACGCGGAGCTTTCGCCGACGATCCCATTGCGCGATGCACTGAAATGCAACGCAGGCATCTGCGGCGCGGCCGCGGAGCAGACACTGCTCGATCATCTGCACATGAAGCTGGGCGATACGCTGCGCATCGGCACGCAGAACTTTCGCGTCGACACTGTGCTGGCGAGCGAGCCGGATCGCCTGTCCGGCGGATTCAGCCTTGGCCCACATGTGATGCTCTCGATGGCGGGGTTGAAG
>JBQCJO010000518.1:0-10302 GCA_051952735.1 Rhizomicrobium sp. | reverse complement strand
TGTGCTGTCCGGTATTGGGATTACGCGCTGAGGCCGCGGCCTGTTTCTGCTTGTTTAGCAACGCCATGTTGTTGTTGTTGTCGAACTGCTTTTTCTTCGCTTCCGGTTTGGGCTTTTCCTCGGGCTTGAGCTTGGGCGCCGGCGCCGGTTCGGGCTTGGCAATCATCGGTGAGGATGGCGCTTCCTCGGGCGCGGCTTCTTCCTGCGTATCGGGCGGCGTGACCATGGGCTGTGGTGTCGGCGGCGCGGGCTGTGGCTCTTCCTTGGGCGGCGCTTTCGGCTGCTCCTTCACCATCGCCTTCAGATTCGTCTTTTCACCGATGGTGACGAGATCCACCGGCACGACGGGCGAATCCTGAATGCTGAGATCGAGCTTGTGCGCGAAGGTGAACAGCGTCGCGCCGATGATCAGGACATGCAGGACCGTCGCCGTGATCAGACCCAGCGGCGAAGTGCGTTCGCCGGCGCCCGAGGCCAGCGAGATCCTATTCTCGATCGCGCGGCTTCTGGACATCCGTTACCAGACCGATATGCGTGAACCCCGCGGCGCTGATCTCGGCCATCACCTGCATGACGCGGCCATAGTCCACCGACTTGTCGCCGCGCACGAAAATGCGCTGGTCATAACCATTGGCAGCGATCGCAGTGAGCTTGGCAATGAGCTGATCTTCCGGCACCGGCTGGTTCTGAAGATAAATATTGCCGTCTCTCTTTACGGTGACGGACAGTGGCTCGCGATCCTGGCCCAGCGCCTGTGCCTTGGTCTTGGGCAGATCGACCGGGACACCGACGGTGAGCAACGGCGCCGTGACCATGAAAACGATGAGAAGCACCAGCATCACGTCCACGAAGGGCGTGACGTTGATGTCCGACATCTGATGCGCGCGCCCGCGGCGGGCGCGGCGATCGACGCGTTTCATGGTCATCGCCATCAGCGCGCGGCCTTCTCGTCGAGCTGGCGCGACAGGATCGCGGAGAACTCGTCCGCGAAGCCTTCGAGGCGTCCGGTATAGCGGCCGATGTCGGTGGCGAACTTGTTGTAGAAGATCACCGCCGGAATGGCCGCGAGGAGGCCCATCGCCGTGGCGAACAGCGCCTCGGCAATGCCCGGCGCAACGACGGCGAGCGTCGTGTCGTGCCGCGCCGCGATGGCCGAGAACGAATTCATGATGCCCCACACGGTGCCGAACAATCCGACGAATGGCGCCGTGGCGCCGACGGTGGCGAGGAAGCCCAGATTCTTCTCGATGCTGTCGGTTTCGCGCAGGATCGTCACCGACATGGACTTGTCGATGCGTTCCTTGATGCTGGGCAACAACCATTCGCGCGGCGCGCCGGCTTCGAACGCGCGGCGCCACTCGCGCAGCGCCGAAACGAACACCGCCGACATCGGGTGATCCGGAAGCTTGGCGTATTGCGCGTAGAGATCGTCCAGCGACAACCCTGACCAGAAAGTCTTCTCGAAACGGTCGGCCTTGCGGCGCAAATTCGCCAGCGCGATGAGCTTGTTGATGATGATGGTCCACGACCACAGCGACGCGAGCAACAGAAGCAGGAATACCGCTTTCACGATCGGATCGGCGCGCAGGAAAAGCGAGACGACGGAGATGCCGGCAACACCGGGCGAAAGATCGCCGCCGGTTTGTGTGACCGCGACGTTTCCGGCGGGCGCGGCTGCGGGTGGCAAATTCTGAACTTGGGCCGTGTCGCCCGTCGGCGCCGCAGCCGGTTGCGCGAAAGACGGCGCGGCAATGCAAAGAGAAAGCGCCGCCAAAGCCACGGCGATCCAACGCGTCAAACTCATCAGCAGACCTCTTCGTGCCGGCTGCGCGCCGGTTGTTGCTCCGTGATACCGCGTGATGCGCTGAGAGCAAGTCATAAGCGCATTTGAACGTGGCCGAAATTGGGCGGCAAATCGTTAAGCGCCTGTTTCCAAAAGGAAAGGCGAAAGTTTCGCGCGTGTCTCTTCCGGAATTCGCTTCGGCTTGCCGCTTAAAGAAATGATGCAGGCCTCAACGGTTCCGTGCGTGAGTTGTTGCCCGTTGCAATAAATATCTTGCGACGCCGTCATGCGCACGCCGGTAAGCGACACCGCGCTGGTGTGAACTTCGACCAAATCATTGAGGCGTGCGGGTCGCATATATTCGAGAGCCGCTTTGCGCAGGGTCCAGGCAAAAGGTTCCGGGCCGTCCAGCTCGGCAAGCTTGTGAACGCCCGCCGCGCGGAAAAATTCCGTACGGCCGCGTTCCATGAAGCGCAGATAATTCGCGTGATAGACGATGCCGGAAAGATCGGTATCTTCATAATAGATGCGGATCGGCAGGACATGCACCTTGCCGACGAATCTGCCGAAGCTCTCTACGGTTTCGGGCATGGATGCTTCGGATCGTTCTCGCAGGGCGGCTTCGCCGGGACGATCATCATGTTGACCACGCCCTTCTGCTGCGGCGGCTTCGAATCGTCGTCCTTATAAGCGATCGCCAGATAGTTGTTCATCGCGCGGCTGAACTCGCCCCAGAAGCCGAATGTGACCAGGGTGAAACCCAGCGCGAAAACGACGATGGCGATGCGCAGAAGGATCGTCTTCATGCGTCCGGCTCCTCGCCCTTGAAGAGGCCGAACTGCGCCGGATCGCGCGGCGGGGCGGCGAGACCGAGATGGCCATAGGCCGCGCTTGTCAGAAGACGGCCGCGCGGCGTGCGCTGCACGAAGCCGAGTTGCATCAGATAAGGCTCGACGATCTCCTCCAGCGCGTCGCGCGGCTCGCCGAGCGCGGCAGCGATGGTTTCGATGCCGACGGGACCGCCGGAGAAACTTTCCGCAATCAGTTTGAGATAGCGCATATCGAACGCATCGAGCCCCCGCTTGTCCACTTCCAGACGTGACAGCGCTGCATCCGCGATCTTCGCATCGACTTTCTCGTGGCCGCCGACCGAGGCGAAATCGCGCACGCGCTTCAAGAGGCGCCCGGCGATGCGCGGCGTGCCGCGGGCGCGGCTGGCGATTTCCTTCGCGCCGTCCTGTGTGAGATCAAAACCCAACACGCGCGCGCCACGTTCGACGATCGAAAGCAGTTCTTCGGGCGAATAGAAATTGAGGCGCACCGGAATCCCGAAGCGGTCGCGCAGCGGCGTCGCCAGCAGGCCTGCGCGCGTGGTCGCGCCGACGAGCGTAAACGGCGCCAGCGTGATCTTCACCGAACGCGCCGCCGGGCCTTCGCCGATGACAAGATCGAGTTCGTAATCCTCCATCGCGGGATAGAGGATTTCCTCGACCGCGGGATTGAGGCGATGGATCTCGTCAATGAAGAGAACGTCGCGCGGCTCAAGATTGGTGAGAATGGCGGCAAGATCGCCCGCCTTCGCCAGAACGGGACCGGACGTCGAGCGGAAATTCACGCCGAGCTCGCGCGCCACGATTTGCGCCAGCGTTGTTTTGCCAAGACCCGGCGGCCCGGAGAACAGCACATGATCCAGCGCTTCGCCACGTTCGCGCGCGGCCTGAATGAAGATGGAAAGGTTCTCGCGCGCCTGTTTCTGGCCGACGAATTCGGAAAGCCGCTTCGGCCGCAGCGACGATTCCAGCGTGTCGTCTTCGCCGCGCTCCGGCGCGACGAGGCGATCGCTTTCCTGTGTAGCCGTCTTCGCCATTTATCGTCCCATCGACCGCAAGGCTTCGCGGATCAGTACATCCACGGGCAGTTCACCCGTCTTTGGGCCCATGTCGCGCGCGATGCGCGCCACGCTTTCCGCAGCCTGTCCCTGAGAATAGCCGAGCTTGACCAGCGCCGCGACCGCATCGGCTTCCGGCCCGCGCGGGGCCACAACCGGCGCGAATTCATCGTGCTCATGTCCGCGCAGGATCATGGCGGGCGCTTTGTCCTTCAGTTCCGTGACGATGCGCAGCGCCAGCTTGGGCCCGACGCCTTGCGCCTTGCCGATCATCGCCTTGTCGGACAAGGCCAGCGCGCGTTGCAGATCCTTCGCCGACAACGCGCTCAGCACGTTCAGCGCAACCCGCGCACCCACATTTTGGACGGTCTGCAACAGGCGGAACCATTCGCGCTCTTCGGCGCCTGCGAACCCATAGAGACGGATCGCATCTTCGCTAACCTTGGTTTCGATCATCAGCGAGGCAGGCGAACCGATGGCAAGACGCGATAGCGTGGAGGATGGGCAATGCACGAGATAGCCCACGCCGTTTACATCGAGGATGCAGTGATCCTCAGCGAGGGAATCCACGATGCCCGACAATTTGCCGATCATGCGAGCGCGGCCATGATTTTTGCGCGCGTGCCGGCGAGATGCGCGTGTGCGATGGCGGCGGCGAGTGCATCAGCGGCGTCGAAAGCATCTACACCCGCGGTGGGGAGCAAACGCTTCACCATCACCATCACCTGCTCCTTGCCCGCGTGCCCAACGCCGACAACGCATTTCTTGATGTGATTGGGTGCGTATTCGGCGACTTCCAACCCGGCTTGCGCGGCGGCGAGCAAGGCGATCGCGCGCGCATGGCCCAGCTTTAATGCAGCGCTGGGATCTTTGGCGACGAAGGCCTGTTCGACGCTGATCGCCATGGGGCGATGCTCTTCGATGACGGCAGCGAGCAATCCGTGCAGCGCCATGAGCCGTGCCGCCAGTTCGAGCTTGGTGCTGCTGGTGAGAACGCCATGGGCGACGTGGTTCAGCCGCGTGCCGGTCATGTCGATGACGCCCCAGCCCATCCGCGCGAGGCCGGGGTCCAAGCCGAGAATGCGAATCGTGGCGCCCATCGCCGATTTGTACCGCGTTTGTTCGAAGCTGTCTTATGCCACGCGGCGGGCATGATCCAGCATGGCGTGAGCGATTTCCCGCTCGCCCATCACGACCTCGCTGGCCCCGAGCTTGAGAAGGTGATCGACCTCCGCGTCGAAGTGGGCGCGGGCGATGATCTCGATCTCGGGGTTGGAACGGCGCGCCTGCTCCACGATCTGCCCGGCTTCGAAGGCTTCGGGGATGGCCACGAAAAGAAGCCGCGCCCCGGCGATGTTGGCCGCCTTCAGCACGCGGGCCGTTGCAGCGTTGCCTTCGATCACTTCGATGCCTTCACGCTGCAGACTTTCGATCACATCGCGCGCCTCTTCAACGACGACGAAGGGAATCTCGATGCGCTTCAGTCCTTCGCCGACGAGATGGCCGACGCGGCCATAACCGACGACGACGGCGTGATGGCTGAGTTGCGTCGGCGCGAGCTCCGCGGGCTTCTCGCGCGGCGCTTCGGGCGCGGCGGCCGCTTCCGGTTTGCGCCGGCGCTCGGCGGCAGCGACGAGGAACGGATTGATGAGAATGGTGAGGATGGAGGTACCGAGGATGAGATCGCGCGCGCGATCGGGCAGCAAGCCCTGGCCGATGCCCAGATCGGCGAGGATGAAGGAGAATTCGCCGATCTGCGCCAGCCCTGCGCCGATGAACAGCGCGGTGGCGAAGGGATAACCGAACAGCCGCGCGATCAGGAACGCCGCGCCGCCGATGCCGACGATCACCACGGCGATACTCATGGCCAGCGTGCCGGGCTCATGCACGATCACCAGCGGATCGAAGATCATGCCGACGGAAACGAAGAACAGCACGGCGAAAGCGTCGCGCAGCGGCAGGGTTTCTTCGGTGGCGCGCTGGGAGAGCTGCGAGCCGCTCATGATCATGCCGGCGAAGAACGCGCCGAGCGCGATGGAGACGCCGAACAATTCCGCCGCGCCAAACGCCACGCCCAACGCCACCGACAACACCGCAAGACGGAAGAGTTCGCGCGAGCCGGTGTGGGCGGTGTAGTGCAGCACCCAGGGGATCACCCGGCGGCCGACGATCAGCATGAAAGCGATGAAGCCGCCCAGTTTCAGAACCGTGAAACCCAGAGCACGCAGAAGCGAAGAGGCTTCGATGTGGCCACCCTTCAGCGCCAGCGCGATGGGCGGCAGAAGCACCAATGCGAGAACGGTGATGAAGTCCTGCATCACCAGCCAGCCCACGGCGATGTGGCCGCGGTCGGAATCCATCAGATGGCGTTCCTGCAAGGTGCGCGTCATCACCACGGTGGAGGCGATGGCGAGCGACAGGCCGAACACGATGCCGGTGCCGAAATTCCAGCCGATGAACCATGCCACCGCTTCGCCCAGCGCCGTCGCCACCGCCACCTGCAACAGCGCGCCGGGAATGGCGATGCGGCGCACCGCGAGCAAATCGCGCGGGGAGAAGTGCAGCCCCACGCCGAACATCAGCAGGATGACGCCGATCTCCGCGAGCTGCAGGGTGAGGCCCTTGTTGGCGACGAAGCCCGGCGTGAAAGGACCGACGGCCACGCCCGCCAGCAGGTAACCCACCAGCGGCGAAAGCTTCAGGCGGTTGGCGATGGTGCCGAAAATGAAGGCGAGCCCCAAGCCTATCACCAGAACGGCGATCAGGGGCGAATGGTCGGTCAGGCTCGGCGCATCGGTCATCGCGCCGTCATCATGCACTAACCGGCGAGCTTCGCCACAAGGGCGTCGGAGAGTTCGTAATTGCCGTACACGGTCTGCACGTCGTCATGCTCGTCGAGCACTTCGAGCAGCTTCATCAGCGTTTCGCCATTGTCGTCGCTGACGGGCGACATGGTTTTGGGGCGCCACTCGATCTTCGCGCCCGTGGGTTCGCCCAGCTTCTTCTCCAGCGCATCGCGAACGCTGCCGAAATCTTCCATCGACGACAGGAACTCGTGGCTCTCCTCGCCGGAGACGACTTCGTTGGCGCCCACTTCGATGCCGGTTTCCAGCATCGCGTCTTCGCTGCCCTTGTCTTTCGGATAGGTGATGACGCCCACGCGGTCGAACATGAAAGTGACGGAGTTGGGTTCGCCCAGCGCGCCGCCATACTTGGAGAATGTGGAGCGGATGTCGCTGCCGGTGCGGTTGCGGTTGTCGGTCTGTGTTTCCACGATCAGCGCGGTGCCGCCGGGGCCGTAGCCTTCGTAGCGCACTTCCTCGATGTTCTCGGCGCCGGCGCCCGTCGCCTTGTCGATGGCGCGCTGGATGTTGTCCTTGGGCATGGATTGCTGCTTGGCGGCGATGATGGCGGCGCGCAGGCGGGGATTGTGGTCCGGGTCGGGCATGCCCTGCTTGGCGGACACCATGATTTCGCGGGCGAGCTTGGAGAAGAGCTTGGACTTCTCCTTATCCTGCCGCCCCTTGCGGTGCATGATGTTCTTGAACTGACTGTGACCTGCCATGTCGCTGCTCTGAATGTCTTGTGCTGTGTGGAACGGCGGCTGAAATACCCGCTCGCCCGGCTTTGTATCAAGGTTCGTTTCGGGGTTTCGGAAAGAAAGGCTCGTGCGGCGTCCTGACAAGCCGGAAAGTCCGGGTGCAGGTGGTCAGAGGAAGCTGCAATTTGAACCCCGGAACCGCATCCCCACTTCCCGCGTCTAGTTCCGCTGGGTTCGGGGGGGTGTGCGCCAAAAATGTATGTTTTTCCGTCATTTAACGGGTCGCGCCATGGCTGTGGCTAGCGCCGACCCGTTTCGCGTCATCAAGGGCGAGATGGCGGAGCGCGTGCGCGCGTTCGACTGGTCCAAGACGCCGCTCGGCCCTATCCCCGGCTGGCCGCAATCGTTGAAGTCCGCGGTCAGCACGGTGCTGCTGTCGCCTGTGCCCATCGTGATGCTGTGGGGCGAAGACGGCATCATGATCTACAATGACGGCTACTCGGAATTCGCAGGCCAGCGCCATCCCTCGCTCTTCGGATCGAAGGTGCGCGAAGGCTGGCCCGAGGTTGCCGACTTCAACGACAACATCATGAAGGTGGGACTGGCGGGCGGCACGCTCGCCTATCGCGACTTCGTGCTGCATTTGAACCGTACCGGCACCTTCGAGCCGGCGTGGCTGGATCTCGACTACTCGCCGCTGCTCGATGACGACGGCCAACCCGCGGGCGTGATGGCGATCGTGGTGGAGATCACCAAACGCGTGCTTGCGGAAAAGAAAGTGCGCGAGGAGCATGAGCGGCTGGCGAAAATGTTCGCGCAGGCGCCGAGTTTCATGGCGCAGCTCGACGGTCCCGAGCATGTCTATACGCTCACCAACGACGCCTATCAGCAACTCATCGGTCATCGCGACGTGATCAGCAAATCCATCCGGGAGGCGTTGCCGGAGCTCGAAGGCCAAGGTTTCTACGAATTGCTCGACCAAGTCTACCGCACGGGCGAGCCTTTCGTGGGCCGCGCCGCGCTGGTGAGCCTGCAGCGCGTGCGCGGCGGCGACAGCGAAGACCGCACGCTCGATTTCGTTTATCAGCCGATCAAAGACGCCAGCGGCAGCGTTACCGCCATCTTCGTCGAAGGCTACGACCTCACCGAAGGATATCGTACGGCGCAGGCGCTCGACGAAAGCGAGCAGCGCTTCCAAGACATCGCCGACGCGACGCCGGTTCTCATCTGGATCTCGGACACCACGAAGGCCTGCACCTGGTTCAACAAGACCTGGCTCGATTTCACCGGCCGCACCATGGAGCAGGAGTACGGAAACGGCTGGGCCGAAGGCGTGCATCCCGACGATTACGACCGCTGCCTCGATACCTATGTCACCGCGTTCGACAAGCGTCAGCCATTTCGCATGTATTACCGCCTACGCCGTCACGATGGCGAATGGCGGGAGATTGACGACAACGGTGTGCCGCGCTTCGCCGCCGACGGCACTTTCATGGGCTATATCGGCTCATGCATCGATGTGACCGACGAGCGTGCGGCGAACGACGCTATGCGCCGCAGCGAAGAGCGGCTGCGCCTGGCCACGGAGAACGCCGGTGTCGGGCTCTGGGATATCGATCCCAACGGCGGCATCGCCTTCTCCTATTCGCGGCGCAGCTCATCTTTCATCATGGACCGCGATCACCGCGTGCCGATGACGCACCTGCTGTCGCGCCTGCATCCCGAAGATGCGCCGCTGCTGGAGGCGTCCTACAACGCCGCACGCGATCCGGCACAACGCGCGATGATGGACGTGGAATATCGCGTGCTGCCCGAAGGCGAATCCCCGCTGCGCTGGATCAAGATCCGCGGCCGTGGTGCCTTCGACAACGAAGGCAATCTCCTTCGCCTCAGCGGCACCGCACTGGATGTGACGCGCGAACGCGAAACGCAGGAAGCGCTTTCGCAGAGCGAAGAGTTGCTGCGCCTGGCCACCGACAATGCCGAGATCGGCTTGTGGGACATGGATGTGGTCGCCAACAAGAACCATCCGCACCCGCGCGTGAAGGCGATGTTCGGCCTTCCCGCCGATCAGAACATGCCGGCGGAAGATTTCTTCAAGCTGGTCCACAAGGACGACATCGCGCGCGTGACCGCGGCGTATGCGGACGCCTTCGATCCGGTGAAGCGCGCTTTCTACGACGTCGAGTACCGGGTCAACGCGCTTGACGGCGTGCAGCGCTGGATACAGGCGCGCGGGCGCGGCATCTTCGATGAAGCCGGCAATTGCCTGCGCGTCACCGGCACGGCTGTGGACATCACCGCCGAGCGGCAGACGCAGGAAGCCCTGCGCCGCAGCGAAGAACTGCTGCGGCTTGCCACCAGCCATGCCGAGATCGGGCTTTGGGACGTGGACAATGTCGAGAATACGCTGACGTGGACGAAGCCCGTCCGCGCCGCCTTCGGCATCGGCCATGATGGAACGGTTTCGCTCGAAGATTTCTATTCCGGACTGCATCCGGATGATTTGAACGTGACCAGCGAAGCGTTTTCCGCCGCGATGGATCCGAAGAAGCGCGCGCTCTACGACGTGGAATATCGCACCGTCGGCAAGGACGACGGCATCGTCCGCTGGGTGCATGCCAAAGGCCGCGGGCTGTTCGACGATGACGGCCGCTGCCTGCGCGTGGTGGGAACGACGATCGACGTGACCGCACGCAAGGCCATCGAGCGCGAAATCCGCGATCTCAACGAGACTCTGGAGAAGCGCGTCGCCGAACGCACGGCGGCGCTGGAAAAGACGCAAGCCGCGCTGCAGCAGGCGCAGAAGATGGAGGCGATCGGCAATCTCACCGGCGGCATCGCGCACGACTTCAACAATCTGCTGCAGGGCCTGACCGGAAGCCTCGATCTCATCCGCAACAAGCCGCAAGACACCGAGCGCGTGCGCCGCTGGGCCGAAGCGGGACTGCAAGCGGCCGAACGCGGCGCCAAGCTCACCGCGCAGCTTCTCGCGTTCAGCCGTGCGCAGAAACTGGAATTGAAGCCGCTTGGTGTGAACATGCTGCTGGAAGACATGCGCGATCTTCTGGGCCGCACACTCGGCCCTTC
>JBQCJO010000517.1:0-4440 GCA_051952735.1 Rhizomicrobium sp. | reverse complement strand
GATGCGGGCAGCGCTTGGCGTCTTGTTCTCAGCGGGCGCAAGGACATTCCCGTGTTTCAGGCCTTGCGGGATATCAGTTTTGAAGTGCCCAAGGGAAAGTTCGCTGGCATTCTCGGTCGAAACGGTGCTGGAAAGTCGACACTGCTTAGGGTGATCGGGGGGGCCTACACATCCGACAAGGGATCCATTTCGATCTCGGGCGATCTTTCGGCGCTCTATGAACTCGGAGTCGTCGCAAACCCCGAATTGACCGGGCGCCAATATGCGGACCGTCTTTTGACCGTTAATCGGTTTCCGAAAGACGCGCGCAAGGCGATGATAGACGACATTCACGAATTCTCGGAGTTGGGTTCGCGTTTTGACGATCCGGTTCTCACGTATTCCGCCGGCATGGGCGCTCGTTTGTATTTTGCGACCGCCACTGCAGGAGACTATTCAGTCTATCTTCTCGACGAAGTTCTCTCGGTTGGCGATCAGCACTTTCAGGCGAAGTGCTGGCGCCGGCTCCGCGAGCGCGTGTCCGCAGGCGCATCAGGAATTCTTGTTACACATGACTGGGCCGCGGTGCTCAAGCTCTGCGAAAAGGCATACGTCCTCGATACGGGAAAGATCGCGTTTGAAGGTCCCGCGGAACAGGCGACGCGATACTATTTGTACGGAGAGACGCAGCAGGAGTCACCGCGTTCCGGCACGGCGCGTTTTCTGAAACAACCGGAATATCCGCAGAAGATAGCGCCCGGAGACGATTTCCTTCTGCGCGCGGATATCGAAATCCTGCAGCCGGCGGATGTCGGAATGGTTTTCACGATCGAACGGTTGCAGCCTGGCTTTGGCTGGGAAATCTCCATGATGTCGCGCGATGTACAGAGGGTGGGCTCGGCTGTTGGCCGTTATGCCGCAGAGTTGCGGATCCCGCGCATACCACTCGACCCAGGACAATA
Source organism: Rhizomicrobium sp. (assembly GCA_051952735.1). Classification (GTDB taxonomy): domain Bacteria; phylum Pseudomonadota; class Alphaproteobacteria; order Micropepsales; family Micropepsaceae; genus Rhizomicrobium. The sequence goes on along the minus strand of JBQCJO010000517.1, from coordinate 3,499 downwards.
TTTTATCGGCGCCCATCTCGTAGCCTCCGCGGGCGAGGGTGGGCGCGAGCGCATCTCGTTGGATGGCTTTGGCTGGCTGAACGGTACGGGCCTTCCTCTCGAAGTATTGCGCGGCCGTGCAGAGGGACTGTCTCTCAGCACCATTTGGTCGGTGGGTGCATCGTGACCGCTGGCCTCAAGGTTCGCGACCTCACCAAGGTTTTCGCGCTGGCAGAGCACGGCGGCGCAGCTGCATCCCTGACGGAAATCCTGAGATCGGGAGACCGTGCGCGAAATGTTCGTGAAGTGCGGGCTCTGGACGGGGTCGGCTTCGAAATAAGACATGGCGAGCGCGTCGGCATTATCGGTGCGAACGGCGCCGGCAAGACAACGCTGCTATCGATCCTGGCGGGTCTCACGACGGCTACCTCCGGAACGGTGGAGGTCAGCGGCGATATACATGCCATGCTTTCGATTGGCGCGGTGCTGAGAGAAGACATGACAGGTCGCGAAAACATCCGTTTGGATTTTTCGATACACGGCAAAAAGAACGACGTCGATTCTCTTACGGAGCGCGTTATCGCGTTCTCCGAGCTCGAAAAGTTTATCGATCGGCCTGTCCGCACCTACTCATCTGGCATGAAAGCGCGGTTGGCGTTTTCGATGGGCGCGTTTCTCGAGCCGGAAATTCTCATATTGGATGAAACCTTGGCCGTGGGCGATGTCTTTTTCGCAGCCAAGGCTTCGAAGCGGATGAGGGAGGTGGCGCAATCGGGTTCGATCGTCATCCTTGTCTCGCATTCTATGGGATCGATCCGCGAAATGTGCGATCGCTGCCTTTGGCTTGAAGATGGCAGAGTGAAAGCGGACGGCGACCCCGTCACCGTGACCCGGCAATACGAGCGGGCGGTGCAGCAATCCGACGAAGAGGATTTGCGCCGAAAATTCTCAAGCAATCCTACCTTCCGGGCCCGCAAGGACGTGGCCGAGTTGGACAAGCTATTTCTTCTCCAAGAGGCTGTGGCACGTCCCGCGACTTTGGCGGCCATGCAACCGGTGACGTTCGATATCTCCGGCTGTATCAAGGACGCTGCAGGAGCTTGCGACATCGTTTTGCACCTGTGGCGCGTGGACGGGCGCAAGCTCTGGCAGGACTCGCTGTCCGCCCATGGAGGGACCTTGCCCCGGAATGGCGCGTTCAGAGTGTCCGTGACCATGGATCCGATGGTTCTTGGCGCGGATCTCTATCGTCTCGATGTCGAACTCAAGGATGAGGTCGGCGTTTGCGACGTTTTGGGGCGTGCTTTCGAAGTAATCGATGAAGAAGGGCAGGTTGGTGGGAAACCGCTACTGTACTATCCATCGACGATTTCCGTGCGGGCAGAGACTGGGGCAGGCCGATGACGGTTTTGGGATTTGGACGCAGCGATCTTGGCATGCTGAGAAGTCTTTTCCGGCTGGCGCTGGTGGATCGCTTCTTGGGGTCCAAGCTCGGAACGGCTTGGGCGATTCTGTCGCCGCTTTCGCTCCTTGGTCTTTTCACTTTTGTCTTTGCATTCATTTTCCCATCGCGGCTGCCGGGCCATTCGGGAACGCTGCCTTTTGTCGTGTGGCTGATGATCGGCTACGGGCCGTGGCTTGCGATCAACGAAGGCATTATTTCGGGGACCGGCTCCATCGTTGGAAACGCCGGCATCATCAAGAACATCTCATTCAAATCTGAGTTATTGCCAGTCGTGGGAGCCCTCCTGGGTCTCGTGCCTCTGGCCGTTTCTTTTGCGATTGTGATTCCGTTGCAAGTCGCCGCGGGATTCTTTCCGGGCATCGCCTATGTGGCCCTGCCGCTCGTCATCCTGCTCCAGATTATTTTCATCTCTGGCATCGGGCTTTTCTTGGCGTCGCTAAATGTGTTTGTGCGCGACACGACACTGGCGTTGCCAACGTTGCTGACACTTCTGCTATTTGCGTCGCCGATATTCTACAATATCTCGGCCTATCCAGGCAGCCTCGGAAAATATCTGATCTATAATCCGATCTACGTGATTGCGGCGTGCTATCGCACCATCGTGGTTGGTGGAGCGTTCCCATCCCTTTGGATGCTGGCTTATCTGACCGTTGTCTCGGCAATCAGCTTTGTCGCAGGCCTATGGTGGTTTCGGCGCCTTAAGCCATTCTTCGACACACGCCTCTAGCCGATACGCAGCAAATTTCGCGTGCCGTCGAATCCCAGATTCATCAACGCGTCTATGATCGACAGGCCTGGAACAAACGCATTCGTGCCGGACTGCGCGTATTGCGGGTGGCTGAACCGCTGATAGGTGACATTCAATCCGGCATCAGCGAAAAGTTGATCCTGCTGATATCCTTCGGCACCGCCGCCAGCCAGATATGTTTTTCCATCAACCTTTTTTACGATCTCTATAAGGAGTTCGTTCGAACCTCCCGATGTATTCAATTCGCTGGCGCGCAGAAATTTTCGATCCGAGATTCCGATCTTTCCCGCCAATGCGCGGATGCCATTCTCGTTGAATGGTCCCAGTTTGTCTGAAGGGTTCAGCATAAGCGCCTCAATGACCGGTGAAACGTCTTTCGCAAAAGGGGCTCGTGCATAACTTTGGTGGATTGTCTTGAGAAGCTTTTCACGCCATTTGGCTTGCGGCGCCATGGGCGTAGTTGAGATGGTTTTGCGGGCTTCCATGCCGCGGGCAGTGGGCACCTGAATGGCTTGCGGCGTTCCGCCGATAAGAATGTTCACGCGGTTTATGTAGCTCGAGCCGGTCAACGGCATTTGCACATTGTCGAGAAACACGAACCGGTCGGCCTGGGCGATTTTGTCGAAGTAGCCCAGCCACGGAAAAAAATTCGGCTGATGGATGGCGACGACTGTCATCAGAGTCTCCGGATCGATGGACGCAACAGCTCGCCTTCACAGAATCGCGCCGCGACGGTGAATGCTCTCTCCAGATAGGTAAGTGGTGCCGACACGTCGACCTCACAAGGAGTGAGAGGTTCGGCCCAGTTCGCGAAGATTGTGCATTCTCCCTTTTGGTCATTTTCTGCCGTTATCAGAAATTCCAGCCGAGAATTTCCCGCTATGCGCAGCTCCCTGGATTTCTCATCGGACAGCGTTAGCGGCTTCTTTGGCTGCAGCAATACGCCGTTCTCTTGCCATAAGGGCACGCCGAGCGCTCGTTGCTTTAAAAATGTGAGATCTTCAATCGTGTGATAGCTGGAAATCCGTTCGTTGTCCGCGCCCGCTGTCAGCAGTGCGCCTGGATGCGGCGCGACCAGCGCTCGCACCATATTGTGGATTTGCCGCAGTGGTGTTGCCCATGGAAGCGTGCCGTCCACGGCTGTTCGCCTGCGAAAATGCCGTGCGATATCTGGATTCTGTCTCACACGCGCGAGCGGTTCGCCTGCGTCGATTTTAGGAAGGTAGTCGCGGAGGATGTCCACGCACGCGGATGCGTTCCGGGCTCGTACGTCTTTCCACGTATCTTCGAAGAAGATCGGAGTCCGC
>JBQCJO010000516.1:0-2040 GCA_051952735.1 Rhizomicrobium sp. | reverse complement strand
GGCAGCGATCCGGGCTTGTCCGGCGCAGGCTCGTCTTCCCATTGCGGAAGGCCGCGCCAGGAGTCGAAACCGGCAATCGGCGACAACGCGGTTTCCGGTTTGCCGATGCCTTCCAGAATGAGCGGCGCCCAGCGCCATCCGGACTTTTCCAACGTCGAGGCCAAAGCGCGAATTTGCGCCCGCTCGCGTTCCGGCTTGGCGCGCAATTCATCGAGCAGGATGTTCGCGACTTCATGCAACGCTTTCGCGGACTCTTCCGGCGTGTGCGACGGCAGCAATCCGCAGGCGCGCGCAAGACCGAGCGCACTTGGCACGCAGGGCGTCGCCGGGCGCACGAAGGCGAACAATTCCATCGCATCGAACAGCGGGCGCGCGGGCTGCACCTTCAAACGACCGGCCACGAACAGCGCATGCGCGACGATCACGTCGCCAGAGCGGAACAGCCGCCGCGCGGCGTCCGCATCCACGCTGGCCACTGCGCCATGCGCATCCGCGATCACCGCGCCTTGGGGCGCAGGGATAAGCGCAGGAAAATCAAGGCTGGCGCGCAATTCGTTCGGCATTTGTGCTCAATAGGCCGAACGGGCGGAGAAAGAAAGGAAGAAGCGCGGGTTAAGCCGCGAGGTCCGGATAAAGATTGGCGAGGGCGCGGCAGACGCGCTGATGCTCACCCATCACCGTGTCGGCAGCTTCGCGCAGATTTTCCGGCGAGCTTCCTTCGCGCGCTTTCTGCGTGAACCCGCGCGCGGCCTGCGTGAGCGCCGCGAGGCCGAGACCGCCGGCGGCGCCGGCGATATCCTGCGCGATGCGCGCGGCGTCGTCCCATTGTTCCTGCCCGCTGGCGCTGGACAGATCGCGGCAGAGATCTTCGGCCGTCGTCATGTAGGACTGCAAAATCTCGATCAACGTGGCGAGGCCGAGCGATTTTTCGAGCGCCGCGAAAGCCGGCGCGTCGATCGCAGCCGCGGTTTCGGTTTGCGGCGCCGCGCTTTGCGGCGTGTCCGCGCCGCGGCCGAGCAACTCGTGCAGCGCCAGATAGAGCGCGCCTGCCGTCGCCGGCCAGCGCAGAATCTCGCCCGCGGCTTCCGGTGTGCGCACGCCGCCGGTGATGAGCGCCCGAACCGGCGCGCGCACGCCCGGTGCGGCGGCCAGCATGTCCGCATCGGCGGCGCTGCAGATGATCGCGTCGAAATTCTCGCGCCCCGCGCGGCCGATCGCTTCGGCAAGATGACCGGTGACGACGAAGCGGTTGCCGAACGGCTCCAGGAAATCGACGATGGATTTGCGCACGGCTTCGTCGGCCAGCGCGATGAGGAAAGTAAGACCGGACGGCGGCGAGGCATCGGCGGTCAGTGCCGCCTGTGCATGTTTCACCGTCTCGCGCGCACGCAGCGCGGGGACCGTGAACCAGAACAGCGCGCCCTCGCCCACCGTGGTGTCGAAACCAATCTCACCGCCGAGATTTTCGACGCGACGCTTCGCGACCGCTAGTCCAAGGCCCGCGCCATCGTTGCGGCGGGCATAGGTGCCGTCGCCGGGCGAGAACGGTTCGAACAGCCGTTCGGCAACATCCGGCGTAAAGCCAAGACCGGTATCCGACACGCTGAATTTCAGCATCGCGCGGTCGTCATCGGTGGTGTGCGCATCGACACGGATTTCGACGACGCCGCGATCGGTGAACTTCACCGCGTTGTCCGCGAGCTTGAGCAATATCTGGCGCACCCGGCGCGGATCGGCCGCCACGCGCGGAAGGTTCTCGCCCACCGTGACGGTAAGATGGATTTGCTTTTCCCAGGCGCGCGGCTGGAGCATGCGGGCGACGATGCGCGCGGTCTGCGCGGCGTCGCAATCGTCCTCGCTGAGAGGTACGACTTCGGATTCGTCGCGCGACAACGCGATCACGTCGTCGAGCAGCACCTTCAGGCTGCGCCCGGCTTCCAGAAGAATCTTCACATGGCTTTTCTGGCGCTGGTCGAGATCGCTCTGGTCGAGCAACTGCGCCATGCCGAGCAGCGCGTTGAGCGGCGTGCGAATCTCGTG
>JBQCJO010000515.1:0-4859 GCA_051952735.1 Rhizomicrobium sp. | reverse complement strand
TCCTTCATCCGGTCGTACATGCCGGTGGAGATCACCGGGCTTTCGAGAACATAGACATCCGCCTGCGCTTCATCCTGCGCCAGCACGTTGCCCAGATTGCGGAAGCGCGTTTTCAGCGACATCACGCGCTCTTCACGCAAAGGATCGATGGGCGGGTTGGTGACCTGGCTGAAATTCTGCCGGAAGAAATGCGACAGCGGCCGGTACTGCGCGGAAAGAACCGCGAGCGGCGTGTCGTCGCCCATGGAGCCGACGGCTTCTTTGCCGTCTTCCACCATCGGCGCGAGGATCAGTTCGACATCTTCCAACGTCATGCCGGCAGCAACCTGGCGGCGGCGCAAACCGTCGCGGTCGAACATGCGCGGTTCGGGGCCGGGGCCGATGATCGGCTCCAGCTCCACGATCTTCTTCGCCCATTCGGCATAGTGAAATTCGGACGCGAGCTTGTCCTTGATCTCGCGGTCTTCGTAGAAGCGGCCTTCATCGAGATCGAGCGCGATCATCTGGCCGGGACCGACACGGCCTTTGCGCACGACAAAGCGTTCGTCCAGCGCAACCATGCCCGTTTCGCTGCCGGTGCACAGCAGGCCGTCTTCGGTAATCGCGTAACGTTGCGGTCGAAGACCGTTGCGATCCATGCCCGCGATCACCCAGCGGCCATCGGTGGCGGCAAGCGCGGCCGGGCCGTCCCATGGCTCCATCACGCCGTTGGCATAGGCATACATCGCGCGATGCGCGTCCGGCATCGTGCTGGCTTTCTTCGACCACGCCTCGGGAATGAGGAGAGTTTTCGCCAGCGGCGCGGAGCGGCCCGCGCGCACCAGAACTTCGAACACACTGTCGAGCGCCGCGGAGTCCGAACCGCCGGCCTGCACGATGGGTTTGATATCGTCGCCATGTTCACCGAACAACTCGGACGCCATCTTGAACTCGTGGTTCTTCATCCAGTTGACGTTGCCCTTCAGCGTGTTGATCTCGCCATTGTGCGCGAGCATGCGGAAGGGCTGTGCCAGCCGCCACGTCGGGAAGGTGTTCGTGGAATAGCGCTGGTGGAAGATCGCGAAGGCGGAGACGAAACGCTCGTCCTTCAGGTCAGGATAGAACTCGCTGAGATGCTCCGCGAGGAACATGCCTTTGTAGATCAGCGAGCGCGATGACAGCGAGCAGACATAGAAGTCCTGAATGGATGCCTCGCGCACGCGCTTCTCGATGCGGCGGCGGCAGAGATAAAGGCGGCGGTCCAGTTCTTCGAGATTGCCGTCGCCCGCGTCGAACATGATCTGCTCGATTTCCGGGCGGGTGGCGTTGGCTTTCTCGCCGATGATCGAAATATCGATCGGCACCTGACGCCAGCCATAAAGATAAAAGCCGAAGCGCAGGATTTCGGATTCCACGATGGTGCGGCAGGTTTCCTGCGCGTTGTAATCGGTGCGCGGCAGGAAGATCTGACCCACGGCGATGCGGCCCGAGCGCAGCTTGTGGCCGGTCTGCTGCACGGCCTCGCGGAAGAAATCCTGCGGCACCTGCAGATGGATGCCGCAGCCATCGCCCGTCTTGCCGTCCGCATCCACCGCGCCGCGATGCCAGACGGCTTTCAACGCATCGATGGCACGCGCGACAACATCGCGGCGCGGCTTGCCGTCGATGGCGGCGACGAAACCGACGCCGCAAGCATCGTGCTCATCGGCGGGTGAGTAAGCATGTGCGGTTTCGAGCTTCTGCGCATTGGCGATGTAGCGGGCGATATCCTGTTCGGCGGTGTTCATGGCGTTACTCCGCCGCTTCCAGCGCGGGCTGCGCCTTGGCTTCGAGATATTTGTGAATGTTCGCCGCTGCATCGCGGCCGTCTTTGATCGCCCACACGACGAGCGATGCGCCGCGCACGATGTCGCCGGCGGCAAACACGCCGTCCATCGTCGTCTGCAGTGTCTTTGGATCGGTGGAGAGCGTGCCCCAACGTGAAACGCCAAGGCCCGGCGCATCGAACATCTGCGGCAGGTTCTCCGGATCGAAGCCCAGCGCCTTGATGACGAGATCGGCATCGAGCGTGAATTCGCTGTCCGCAACCTCAACCGGCGTCTTGCGGCCGGAGCGATCCGGCGTGCCGAGGCGCATGCGCGTCAGGCGCACGCCGCTCACTTTCTTCTTGCCGAGGAAGCCCTTGGGCAGCGTGAGCCATTCGAACACCACGCCTTCTTCGTCGGCATTGGCGACTTCGCGCAAGGAACCCGGCATGTTCTCCATGTCGCGGCGATAGATGCAGGACACTTGTTCCGCGCCCTGGCGAATGGCGGTGCGCACGCAATCCATCGCCGTGTCGCCGCCGCCGATGACGGCGACGTGTTTGCCTTTCGCGTCCAGCTTCTCGAATTCCGGCACATTGTCGCCGAAGCCTTTGCGGTTGGAGGCGATGAGGTAATCCAGCGCCTCCACCACATTGTTAAGCGCCACGCCCGGCGCGTCGATCTCGCGGGCTTCGTAAGTGCCGGTGGCGATGAGCACGGCGTCGTGTTTCGCGCGGAGATCGGCGAGCGATCCATCGCGGCCGACTTCGAAGCCAAGCTTGAAGATCACGCCGCCATCTTCCAGCCGCTTCACTCGGCGCATGACGACATCTTTCTCCAGCTTGAAATTCGGGATGCCATAGGTGAGCAAGCCGCCCGCGCGATCATGGCGATCATAGATCGTCACTTTGTAGCCCTTGCGGCGCAGTTCTTCTGCGGCGGCCAACCCAGCCGGTCCCGCACCGATGATGCCGACATGCTCAGCGCGCACGCGGCGGTGGGTGAGGGGCTTCACCCAGCCGTTCTTCCATGCGGTGTCGGTCAGATATTTCTCCACCGCGCCAATGGTGACGGTGCCGTGACCGGATTGCTCGATGACGCAGTTGCCTTCGCACAGCCGGTCCTGCGGGCAGATGCGGCCGCAGATCTCCGGCATGTTGTTGGTGGATTGCGAAAGCTCGTACGCCTCTTCCAGCCGGCCCTCGGCGGTGAGCTTCAGCCAGTCGGGAATGTTGTTCTGCAGCGGGCAATGCACCTGGCAGAAGGGCACGCCGCATTGCGAGCAGCGGGAGGCCTGTTCCTCGGCCTTGGCGGCGATGAACTCGGCATAGACCTCATGGAAATCGCGCGCGCGAGCGTCCGCAGGCCGCTTTTGCGGCGGCTGCTGATCGGTCGACACAAAGCGTAACATTCTTTCGGCCACGGCCCGCTCCAGCGCAATCAGATTGCCATGTGGCAGATTCTGGAGACGGGATCGAGCAGAAAATCACAGTTATGACAGTTTTACTGTCAAATATGGTCTGAATCTCTCGATCTGGGCGAAATGCCAGGCTTGGCCGGAATTCAGATAAGACAGCTAATCTGTCTAATGATCCCGTCATGCCCGGAATTCGCAGGCTGTGCTAGGCAGGCGTGTCTTCACGCGAATCTGGGGCCGACATGGGCGATTTTCTGAATGCGGTATGGCTGGGCATCGTCGAAGGCCTCACGGAATTCCTGCCCGTATCCTCCACCGCGCATCTGCTCGTCGCGGAAAACTTCCTGGGCCTGAACAAAGACCAGTGGGAAGCCTTCACCGTGGTGATCCAGCTTGGCGCGGTGCTGTCGGTCGTCGCGGTCTATTGGAGCAAGATCTGGCAAGTGCTGTCCGGCTTGTTCAGCGACCGCAAGGCGCAGCACTTCTCGCTGGCGGTGATCGTCGCGTTCCTGCCGTCTGCCGTTCTGGGCGTCGCCATCATCAAGATCATCAACACCTATCTGCTCGATCCCGCCCGCGCGCTGCCGGTGATCGCGACGACATGGATTCTCGGCGGCATCATCATCCTGATCTTCGAGCGCATCGCGCCCGCGCCGCGCTACACCGATCCCGACACGCTGCCTTTGTGGAAAGCGTTCCAGATTGGCTTGTGCCAATGCGTCTCGCTGATCCCCGGCGTGTCCCGCTCAGGCGCCACAATCCTCGGCGGCGAACTCCTCGGCGTCGAACGCGCGGCGGCGGCGCACTTCACGTTCTATCTTGCCGTGCCGACGATGTTGGGTGCGTCCGTGTTCGAACTTTACAAGCACCATGAAGGCCTCACTTCAGGCGCGATGGAAGTGATCGGTGTTGGGTTCGTGGTGTCGTTCGTCGTCGCCTATGTCGTCGTGAAGACGTTCATCGGCTTCGTCAGCCGTTACGGCCTCAAACCGTTCGGCTGGTATCGCGTGGCGGCGGGACTGGCGCTGATCGCGCTGATGCTTACGGGCTACCGGTAACGCGCTCGCGCACGCTCTCGTCGAATTCGCCCTTGGGGCGGAAGCGATACAGATAGCCAGGCAACACAGCTTCGATCGACTCCGGCACGATGCCCAGGTCGCGGAAGGTGAGCGCGCCCGGCGCCACGACATTGTCCGTCTTCAGGAAACGCACCTGATCGGGCGTCAGCAGCTTGCCCGGCAGGAATTGCAGGAACATCGCCTTGATCGAGGCGAGGAAGAACGGCACCGGGATCAATGGGCGCGAGCGATGGGTCTCGCGCAGAACGATCTCGAGAATCTGCTTGAAGCTGTAGGTGTTCGGCCCCCCCAGCTCATAGGTCTTGCCGTGCGTGGACGCGTCCTCCACGCATTTCAAAACCGCCGCCGCCACATCGCCCACGAACACCGGCTGGAATTTCGTGTGACCGCCGCCGATCAGCGGCAGGAATGGCAGGAAGCGCGCGAGGTTCGCGAACTTGTTGAAGAAATTGTCGTCCGGCCCCGCCATCAGCGACGAACGCAGGATTGTGGTGTTCACGAATTCCTCGCGCAGCACGCGTTCGCCCTCTGCTTTCGTCGAAGCATAAGAAGACTCCGATGCCGGATCGACGCCCAGCG
>JBQCJO010000514.1:0-3582 GCA_051952735.1 Rhizomicrobium sp. | reverse complement strand
CTTCGATCTCGGACATCGCGGCATGGAGGTTCTGCAGGCCGGGGCCGGAAACGATGCGCTCGTTCGAGACGCGGCCGAACTTCTTCGTCAGGATGCGCAACACTTCGATCTCCAGATCGTCCGTCGGCGCGAAGTTGGCGTGGCCGCCTTCGGTGACCAGCGGCAGCATCGCATCGTTGCTGCGGATGAGGCCGCCGACGCCAAGCCCCGTGCCGGGACCGACGATCGCCATGGTGCCGGTGCGGCGGTTGAGGAACGGCAGAGGACCGATCTGCACAAGATCCTGTGCCTCGAATTCGGGCACGGCTTCGGCCAGCGTCTCATAGTCGTTCAGCACGCGCGCGAACGGGATTTTCAGTTTGCTGCGCAGATCGTCTTCGGAGATCGTCCAGCCCGCATTGGTGAGATGGATCGCGCCATGCTGCACCGGGCCTGCCACGCCGAACACAAGGCCCGCGATGTCGCCCTTGAATTTCAGATCGTCGAGATAAGCACGCGCCGCGCCCGCGATATCGGAATGCGCCTTGGTGGGATATTTCTTCTCGTTGTCGAACGATGGCCGCTGCGCATCCACATCGGTGAGCGAAAAACGCACATTGGTGCCGCCGATGTCCGCGACGAGGCCGAGGCTCATGCCTTATGTCCCTTGCACCATAAGTTTTCGACGCGATCCGGCCCGTTCGAACCGGCCCAATAGGGCTCGGGCTTCATGCGCATGTCCTTCCAGCCCGCTTCGATGCCATCGATCCACTTCCATGCCGCTTCCGTCTCGTCGCCGCGCACGAACAGCGTGGGGTTGCCGTTCAGCGCATCGAGCAGAAGCTGCTCATAAGCAATACGGCGGCGATACGTCTTGAACGCATCGGTAAGGCTCAGGTTCAATGACAACGGATTCATGCGCCAGCCCTGATCGGTGAGGCCGGGCGTCTTGTTCATCAGCGCGAGGCTCACCTGCTCTTCCGGCTGCAACGTGATGGTGAGGCGGTTGGCGATGAGATCGCTGCTGCCATCGCCCGAGAACACCGAATGCGGCACGTCGCGGAACTGCACCACGATCTCCGTAAGCCGCTTGCCCATGCGCTTGCCGGTGCGAAGGTAGAACGGCACGCCGGACCAACGCCAATTGTCGATCTCCGCGCACACCGCCACGAAGCTTTCGGTGTCGGACGGCTTGCCGCCCGCCTCGCGCGCATAGCCGGGCACGTCTTTACCCTCGACCGTGCCATCCGCATATTGCCCGCGCACCGTGCGGCTCATCACGTCGCGGCCGATAATGGGCCGCAGCGAACGCAACACCTTCACCTTCTCGTCGCGCACCGCATCGGGATCGAGTTTGGCCGGCGCTTCGAGCGCCACCAGGCAGAGAAGCTGCAGCACATGGTTCTGCACCATGTCGCGCAGCGCGCCATATTGATCGTAGTAACCCCAGCGACCCTCCACGCCGACGGTTTCGAACACCGTGATCTCGACGTGATCGATATGCGTCTTGTTCCAGAGCGGCTCGAACAGGATGTTGGCGAAGCGCAGCGCCAGAAGGTTCTGCACCGTTTCCTTGCCGAGATAATGGTCGATGCGGAAGATGCGCTCTTCGCTGAACGCGGAGAGCAGCGCCGTGTTGATGGCGCGGCAGCTATCCAGATCGTGCCCGATGGGCTTCTCGACGATGATGCGGCTGCCGCCCGTCGCAAGGTTGGCGTCCTTCAGTCCGTTACACACCGTCCCATAGTGATCGGGCGACAGCGACAGATAGAAGACGTTCTCTGCGCCGGGATTGATCTCGTCCAGCAACGCGCCCAGCGCCTCGAAGCCGGATGCCGCGCCGGCATCCACCGGTGAATAGTGCAGCCGCGCGGAGAAGCGCTTCCAGGTTGCCTCGTCGATCTCTTCCTTGCGCTCGTCCAGCGCCTTGCGGGTGAGCGCGATGAAATCCTCATGGCTGAGCGCCGAACGCGCGGCGCCGACGATGGTGAGCTTTTCCGGCAGCAAACCATCGCGGTCCAGATAATAAAGAGACGGCAGCAGCATGCGGCGGGAAAGATCGCCGGTGGCGCCAAAAAGAACGAAATTGGTGGCTTTCATGTCCATGTCAGAAGCGTGATCCGCAGGCAGGGAACCTGCCCCGCGATCCGCAGAGGGTCAATGTACCAAACCCTCACGCGCGCGCGAGTTCCCGGGTTCGGCAGCATCGACGTGAAAAATTGGTATTAAGCGTCGTAGCTCAGCGCGACATCGTCGCTGGTGGGCACGGACTGGCAGGTGAGGACATAGCCCTCGGCCACTTCTTCATCGGTGAGGCCGTAGTTCTTCTTCATGGTCACGCTGCCGGACAGCACCTTGGCGCGGCAGGTGGAACAGACGCCGCCTTTGCAGGCATAAGGCGCGGGCAAGCCGGCGGCCTGCACGCTTTCGAGGATGTTGCCCTTCTCCGCATCGAAGCTGATTTTCGAACGGCGGCCATCCAGGGTGACGGTGATCTGTGTGCCTTGCGCCTTCTGCTGCAACGCCTCATCACGCGCGAGTTGCTGGGCGGAGATGGTGCCGGTGGTGAAACGCTCGATGAAGATGCGCTCCGGCGCGATGGCGCGCGCGAGAAGCGCGGACTCGGCAGCGTCCATCATCGGGCCGGGGCCGCAGATGAAGAAGGCATCGGCATTTTTCACGTCGACAAGCGTGGAGAAAACTTCGTCGAGCTTGGCGCGGTCGAGGCGGCCGTTGAAGAGTTCGATCTCTTCCGCCTCGTTTTCGAGGAAGTGATAGATTTCCAAGCGGTCGAGATAACGGTTCTTCAGGCCCGCGAGTTCTTCCAGGAACATGATCGAGGCGCTGTCGCGGTTGCCATAAAGCAACGTGAAATGCGCACGCGGATTTTCTGCCAGCACGGTCTTGAGAATGGACAGAACCGGTGTGATGCCCGAGCCGCCCGCCAGCGCGACATAATAAGGTTCTGCGCTGTCGGTCGCCGGAACGATGAACCGGCCCATCGGCGGCAAGACTTCGATGGTGTGACCGGCCTGTAGCGCAGAATTCGCCCAGCCGGAAAAACGGCCGCCCAGCGTCTGCTTCACCGCGATGCGGATTTCATTTTCATGCGGCGCGACGCAGACCGAATAGTTGCGGCGCAGATCTTCGCCGTTCATTTCGGTGCGCAGAGTGAGATGCTGGCCCGCCTTGAAGCCGAACGCGTCTTTCAGCTCCGCCGGAATCTCGAAGCGGATGGACACCGCATCCGGCGTCTCGCGGCGGACTTCGGCGATCTTTAGTTTGTGGAAGCGTTCGTTGACAGACATATCAGTGGCACTTGAAACGGTCGAAAGGTTCGCGGCAGTCGAGGCACCGGTGCAGCGACTTGCAGGGCGTGGAGCCGAAACGGCTGAGTTCTTCGGTGTGCGCCGAACCGCAGCGCGGGCATTGCACGGCCGTCTTCACCGGCGGCGCGATGCCATAGGCGCGCAGCTTTTCGCGGCCTTCGGCGCTTATCCAGTCGGTGGACCATGGCGGCGTGAGCACGGTTTCGATCCTGAGCGCGGAAAGGCCCGCTTTATCGAGCGCGCTGCGAATATCGGCTTCGATGGCGAGCGTAGC
>JBQCJO010000513.1:0-5586 GCA_051952735.1 Rhizomicrobium sp. | reverse complement strand
GATGTGAGCTGCTGGCTCGCCCCAATATCAAAATAATTGGCGCGCTCCGCCTTGGAGACGTCGTCCAGCGTCGTCGCCGACGATGCCGTCGTGTTCAGGAACTTCGCAATGGACGGCGCAGCGATGTTCTCGAATGGCGGCGGCGTGAAGAAACGCGAATAACCGGCGTGGATGGTCGTCGTCTCCGTCGGCTGCCACACAAGATTGATACGCGGACTAAGCTGGTTTTCGCTGGCAAAGGCTTTGTATTGGTCGAAACGCAAGCCGTAGTTGACGGTCAGTGTTTCGAAGACCTTCCATTCGTCCTGCAGATAGACGCTGTAGGTGTTCTGCGTCTTCGCCCCGTTGTCGACGATCGTCTCCGGTATGTCGAAGTTCGGATTATAGTCCGGCGCTGCCGGGTTTCCGGAGAATGGTGCGCAGGCAAAAGGATCGGCCAGCGTTCCGCTGCCGGAACAGTTCGCGGGCAGGACCTGCGACGTCGTCTTGCTGGTAGCGCGCTCTGTCTGCACCACCACCCCGCCACGGATCGTGTGCCTGTCCCCGAGATGATACGCACCCTCTGCCTGAAGACCGAAAGCGGTATCGCGTTTGTAAGCATCCTGCGCGATGCCGTTGAACATCAGATCGCCGAGCACATCCGGCGAGAAGTCAAGACTCGAATAGCGCGCAAACGCGGAGACCTGAAGATCGAGTTGTCCCGCGCTGTGCTGATAACTCAGGATTCCGTAGTGCGTGATCTCGCGCTGGTTCTCGTCAAGTTTTGCGCTGTCGAAATCGGTCTGTCCGTTGACGACGAAGGACGGCACCTGCCCCGGATTGTTCGGTATCTCGAAATCATCGTGACTCGTTCCCAGGATCGCCGTTATGCGGCTGTGGTCGTCCAGGATATCTTCGAGATAAGCAAAGCCATGATATTGCGTTGTTCGATCGTGGATCGGATTGCGGCTCCCATCAGGGGATTCAATGCCGAGATCGTTGCGGGTGAAATCGCCGGAGACGAAATAGTTGAAGTTTCCGGAACTCCCGCCGTAATCGAAGCTCGGTTCAATCGTGTTGTGGCTACCGCCATAGATCGCGATATCGCCGCCGGAATCGAACACGCCGCTTTTCGTTTGCATGTCCACGATGGCGCCTGTGATGAGGCCGTATTCCGCCGGCAACGCGCCGTCGATCAGCTTCACGGATGAGGCGAGCCGCGGATCGAGCGTCTGGCCGAACACGCTGATGCCCTCGGGAATGATCACACCGTTAAGCCGGTATTGCAGCGCGTTGTGTTCGCCGCGGATGTGAACCTGCCCGTAGGAATCCTGCGTGACGCTGGGCGCCTGGAGGATCACCGAATTGAGCAGATTGTTCGAGCCACCGGGTGCCGCTTCGATATCCTGCGCGGTGATGGTGTAGGTCGAGGCGCCTGTCTGTGTCTGGATACCGGAGCGTGCAGCGTCCAGCTTTTGCGCCGTCACAACGACTTCTTCCACTGCGGACGGGCCGGATTTGGATGGCGAAGATTGATCGGCGATCTGCGCGAAAGCCGCGGGCGAAAGGCTGAGTGCCACAGCCGTTGCCGCTGAGGCCAAAAGGAATGAGCGAAACATTTGGAACTCCAGATGTCACCGATGCGCGACAGCGTCATCGGCGCGGTTTGTTGTGCGAATGCGCGGCGCGGCCCTGTGAAAGGCCGATGCGTCATTCAGGTTCTGGCAGGAGTTCTAGTGCTGTGGCGGGCCGCGGCTTTGCCATGCATAGGATGGCGCGGCGCGGTGGTGCGACGAGACGATGAGCGCAGGGCCAACCGCGCTCTGGGTATCCGGCAGCAGCAGGACAAGCAGGGCCGGGTTGAGGAAAAGCCCCGCGTGCAGGACCGCCTGACACAGTGGGCAATTGGACACATCGTCGTTGAGAGGAGATTGCTGGCTCTTCTCAGACTTTGCGGCGGACGCCTTGGCATCGACGGAGACAGAAGATTTTCCCGAAAGACTGATGCCTATACCGAAATCGGCTGTGCCCGGCCGATGGATGTGTGTCTGCGAGATGTAGGATTGGAAGCTGAAAGCGAACAGGCAGAACAGCGTTAAGAGGGCGCGGCGCAACGGCACGGACGATGCCAACGCACCGCTCCTGTGACCTGTCTTGCCGGAAATCCGCTTCATGCGCCGTGACTCTGCCGCTCGCCGTATTGTCCACAGCACATCGCGCGTTGGCAAGCTTCGCGCTCCCGTCGCGATATGCCATCGTTGCCGCGGCAGCGGGGCAAGGGGAATGGGATGAATGACAAAGGCGTGACGCGAAGAGCTTTGGCGCCGCTTCTGGCTGGCACAGCGCTTGCGACAACAGCGGCCTGCGGACCGCGGGGCGCACGCGACGAACAACCCGCATCGCGAAAAGTCCCCGCCGATTTCAAATGGGGCGCTGCGACGTCAGCTTTCCAGATCGAGGGTTCGCTGGATGCAGATGGCCGCGGTCAGAGCATCTGGGACGGTTTTCAGAGAAACCCCAAGAACATCATCGACCACTCGACTGCTGCCGTGGCGACGGACAGCTATCGTCGTTACGCCGACGATGTGGCGCTCCTGTCGGCCGCCAATCTCAATGCCTATCGCTTTTCGATCTCATGGAGCCGAGTACTGCCGGAAGGCACGGGCGCGATAAACGACAAAGGTCTCGACTATTACAGCCGCCTCGCCGACGCATTGCTCGAAAAGGGAATCGAGCCCTTTGCAACGCTGTTCCATTGGGATTTGCCGCAAGCGCTCTTTCAGAAGGGCGGATGGGCAAACCGCGACACGGCAAAGCAGCTGGCCGATTACAGCGCCATCGTAGCCGGCAAGCTTGGCGACCGGATCAAGAACTTCGTCGTCCTGAACGAAGCGGCGGTTCACACCATCGTCGGTCATCTGCTCGGCACACAGGCACCTGGGTTGAAAGATCCGAACCTGCTTGGGCCGGTGACCCATCATCAAAATCTTGGTCAAGGTCTGGCGATCCAGGCCATGCGCGCCGATCGGAAAGACCTCAAGATCGGAACCACCATGGCGCTCATGCCGGTGCGCTCCGTCGGAGCGTGGTGGGATCTGAAAGATGGATTGCCGGCTCTTGCTTTCGATCAGGTATGGAACGGCGCCTATCTCGATCCATTGCTGAAGGGCAGCTATCCCTTCGCGGCGCGGCAATTCGTCGATCCTGTTGTCAAAGACGGCGATCTGGCGATCACCAAGCAACCCATCGACTTCCTCGGTGTGAACTACTACTCGCCGAGCTACATCAAATTCGACAAGACCAATCCCAGTTATATCGGACCTGGTCTGCCACCCAAGGGCGTGCCGCTCGATGCGTTCGGCCGCGAGATCGATCCGTCAGGTCTGGGCGAAGTGTTCACGCGGCTGCGTGAGGATTATGGAAATCCGATCGTCTATGTGACCGAAAACGGATGTTCGGATCCGTTCAGCACCGGCGAGGCATTGCTCGACGATCCGTTCCGGATCGACTACCTGCGGCAGCACATGGAAGTGACGAAGTTTGCGATGGAGAAGGGCTCGCCTATTCGCGGATACTTCGTGTGGACGCTGGTGGACAATTGGGAATGGGACTCGGGCTTCACGTCCAAGTTCGGCATGGTCGCGATGAACCGGACAACCGGCGTGCGCGCCGCCAAGGCATCGTACCGATGGATGGCGGCGCTCGCGAAGTCGGGCATGCTTCCGGCGGAGACGCGCAGCGTGTGACGCTAGCGCGCGACCAGCCTGCGATAGAGATGCCAGGTCGCGTGGCCGAGGATCGGCACCACCGCGACCAATCCGATGAAGAGTGGGATCGATCCCAACACCAGGCTCGCCGCCACGATCAACCCCCAGGCCGCCATCGGGACCGGGTTCTGTTTCACCGCGCGAACGGATGTGGCGATCGCCGTGTCCAGGCCGACGTCGCGGTCGATCAACATCGGGAACGACACCACGCTGATTGCCATCGCCAGCACCGCGAACAGGAAGCCCACGCCGACACCGGCGACGATCATCGTCCATCCGGCCGGAGTCGTGAATACGTCGCGGGCGAACGCACCGATGGACGCCGGCTCCGCGGGGCCCAGGGTGAGCGCGAAAATCAGCCACGCCACCGCGAGCCAGGAGAGGAACAAGAGAACCAGCATCACGCCTAGCGCCACGATGCCGCCGATCGCCGGCGCCTTGAACACATCGAACGCGTTCGCCCACGTCACTTCGGCGCCCTGCTCGCGGCGGCGGCTCAACTCATAAAGACCGATCGCGGCGAAGGGACCGATGATCGCGAAGCCGGATGCCAGTGGGAACACGAGCGGAATGAGATCCGATCCGAATGCCACGCGCGCCAGCACCAGGCCGACGGCGGCATAGATGATGCCGACGAAGAGGACGTCGCTGCGATAGGCTTCGAAATCCTCAAACCCTTTCGCGAGCGACTCCTTCACATCGGCGATGGTGATCTTGCGCACCGCGGGTGCGGGCGAGTGCGCAGTTTCTTCCATGTGATCGAGCGTGCGCCGCGCGGACGCGATGGCGTGGCCCGCGTTCACGATCTGCTCGCCGGTCCATTCGATGGGATTGCGGATGGTCTGAGGCATGTTGCTTCCTCCCGAGGCTTTTGGGCTGGGGGAAGCGGCTGGCGGTCAACCTGGCCGTCGGTCGCGATACCCGCAACCTTCCTGTTGGGCGAACTATACGCCCCTCAGGGCCGGATTTCGCGTCGATTTTCGGGAAAAGTGGTGCCCAGAAGAGGACTCGAACCTCCACGCCTCGCGGCGCTAGTACCTGAAACTAGTGCGTCTACCAATTCCGCCATCTGGGCAGATAGCTTTTGAGGGCGCGATGTTTATGGGGCGGTCAAAGCGAAGTCAAACGCCTTTCAGCCCCGGGGTGCCACATGCAGCAGATTGCTTCCGCCGCTGGCCAGCAGGCGCCCGTCTTCGCTCCAGATGTGCACGTTGCCGTGGATGAGGCCGCCGCCGGCGACGTCGGCACGGGCGTGGCCTAGCAGCCATTCCGCCCTGCCCGGGCGTTCGTGAAACCACACCGTCACGTCCAGACTTGGCGCGATGTAGTTGGGCTTCTCCTTCAATCCGCGATGCCAGCTTGGCCATTGGATCGTATCGACCAGCAGCAAGGATCGCGCGTTGTCGAGCCAGACATCGTCCGTGTGCGGAAAATCGACGTAGCGATACCAGTCCTCCAGCACCGAGCCGCGCGGGTCGTGCATCTGCCATGTCACGGGCGTCACCGGCTTTGAATC
This sequence comes from Rhizomicrobium sp., assembly GCA_051952735.1. GTDB lineage: Bacteria > Pseudomonadota > Alphaproteobacteria > Micropepsales > Micropepsaceae > Rhizomicrobium. The sequence goes on along the minus strand of JBQCJO010000513.1, from coordinate 324 downwards.
GAAATGCGCCCAGAAGGCATGCTTCTCGTTGTCGGGAAAGAGTTCGGCCCATGTCTTGAGCGCCGAAGGTTTGGGCACATCGGGCATCTTGCGATCGATTTTCTGCGGGCCTTCCGTCTTGTTGGTGGTCCACACCTGCGCCTGCAGCACGCGCTTGCCGTTCTGCATCAGCGCCGCGTTCAGGCACCACGCGTTGCGGCCTTGCCGTACTGGCTCGACCACGATCTCTGCCGCATCGAATTGCCCGGCCGAAAGATACTGGCAGGAGAACGTCGCCGGCTTGTGGTCCGGCGGCGCGACCTTTCCCACCGCGCGCAACGCGAT
>JBQCJO010000512.1:0-8174 GCA_051952735.1 Rhizomicrobium sp. | reverse complement strand
GTCTTTGTTTCCGGTGCTGCTGCATTTGGCGTCGCGGCGGCCGATGCATTTGCGGCCGGAGTCGCGGGCGTGGCTGCCGTTGTGGCCGCAGCCGAAGCGGCCGGCTGGGCGGCATCCGTGTCAGCAGCAAAAGAAGAAGAAGCCACAAAGACAAATGCTGTGGCGGCGAAAGCGAGTGAAAGATTACGCAAGACAAGGCCCCCTTCTCTAATCAACATCCATAGTGATGTCGAAAGACGATTTGTGGCGAAATATTGACGCGCGTGCGCTGTAAGCACAAGCAAATTAAGGAGCCAATCGCGCGTAAATCGTCAGGTCAAACGGGCAATAACGCAAATGTGAGATTGGGCAAAAGAAAAGGGCCGGCTGCGTGAGCGCCGGCCCTTTTTGCAACCAGAGCGAAAAGCTCACGGGCTCATCGCGGTGCTTTTCTTGATCTCATCGTTGTAGCCTTCACGCGCCAGACGGTGGACTTCGTCCCACTGCCGGTTCGTCAGGCAGACGATCCGCTTTCCGATTCGCGACCCGGTATAGGCCGAATATTCCTTGCAGATGATCGTGTTCAGGCCGTTGCGATTCAGCGGCAAGCTCACATTTTGAGCAGTTGGTTGGGCTAGCGCGGGTGCCGCCGCGACTGCAACTGTGGCCAGCGCGAAAATAAGATGACGCAAGAGAACCTCCCCAAAAGAACCATGTGGAGTGTGAGAGCGTGCCTGTCCGCGCACAAGTCACAGACTCGTTTATCACGGCGATGTGAGGCTTATTTAAGCGCGATTCCGCGCTCCGCAGCGAAGGCGGTCAGGCGGGTGCGCAGCGAATGGTCCGTGCGTCCGCACAACTTGTCCACGAACTGCGAAACCTCGCGCGTATCGAGGCTGCGGATCATCATCTTGATCGGACCGATGTTCACCGGCTGCATCGACAGCGTGCGGATGCCGAGCGCGATCAGCGCCATCGCCTCCAGCGGCTTGCCGGCGAGTTCCCCGCACATGGAAACATCGCCCTGCGCTTCCGCGGCGCTGTGCACGATCTGACGGATCAGCGTGAGCGCCGGCGGGCTGAGAGGATCGTAGCGCTTGGACACGCGCGGGTTGGTGCGATCCATCGCGAAGATGAACTGCATCAGATCGTTGGAACCGATGGAAACGAAATCGGCGCTGCGCAGAAGCTGGGGCAACATGAACATCAGTGCCGGAACTTCCAGCATGGCGCCGACCAGCACCTGTTTCGGCTGCGGCAGCGAAAGAAGACGCGCCCGCTCGATCTCGCGGTCGATCAGCGCGCGGCATTCGTTGAATTCGGCAACGTCGCTGATCATCGGCAAAAGGATGCGCAACACGCGGTGCGGCGAGGCGCCGATGAGCGCGCGCACCTGATAACGCAGCAGCGCCGGACGATCGAGCGCGATGCGGATGGCGCGCCAGCCGAGCGCGGGATTCTCCTCACGCTCCCAGCGCCCGTAAGGAAGGATTTTATCGCCGCCCAGATCGAGCGTGCGGAACACCACGGGCTTCTCACCGGCCGCCTCCACGATCTGTTTGTAGAAGGCGATCTGGTCGTTCAGGCGCGGCATCGTCTCGCCGACCATGAACTGCATCTCGGTGCGGAACAGGCCGACGCCGTCGGCGCCGGAGATTTCCAGGTTCGGCATGTCGAGCAACAAACCGGCATTGATCATCAGGTTGATGCGCACGCCGTCTTTCGTCACCGCGGGAAGATCGCGCACGGCGGCGAACTCCGCCACGCGCTGCGCGCGCATGGCGCGGCGGCCTTCGAAGATCGAGATTGTGTCGCGGGCGGGGCGCAAATGCAGTTCGCCGCTGACGCCGTCGAGCAGCGCCGTGTCGCCGCTGCGCGCGGAGTCCACCACGCCTTGCACATTGCCGATCAGGGGAATGCCCATCGAACTTGCGACAATGGTGACATGAGAGGTCATCGTCGCGTCTTCGAGGATGACGCCCAGCAAACGGTCGCGGCCGTAATCCAGAAGCTCCGCCGGTCCCATCGAGCGCGCGACAAGGATCGCGTTCTCCGGCAGCTCGCGCGTCGTCGCGCCGTCGCCGGCGAGATGGCGTTGCAAGCGGCGGGCGAGATCCTCCAGATCGTGGAGCTTCTCGCGCATATAAGGGTCTTCGATGCGCGCGAGGCGGAGGCGCAGTTCGTCTTGAACACGCTCGACCGCCGCTTCCGCCGTGAGGCCGCCGCGCACCGCGTCGCGCAGCTTCTGCTGCCAGCCCGCATCATCGGCAAAGAGACGATAGGCTTCGATCACTTCACGGCTTTCGCCGGAGAGATCGAGTTCGCTGGAGTTCAGCATCTCGTCCACGGCGCCGCGCATTTCGTCCAGCGCGCCGTTCAGGCGTTTCAGTTCCGCGACGGGATCGTCCGCGATCAGCGCTTCGACGCGGACGCGCGGCTCGTGCAGCACCACCTGCCCGATCGCAACGCCTTCGCAGAGTCCGTCGCCGGCGAACATGCGCGGCCTGTCGGAGCGCAGCTCCGGTTCGTCGAGTTCTGCGATATCGAACAGGCCGCCGGAAGCGACGACTTCGGCGAGGACCATCGCGACGGTCTGCAGCGCCTCGACTTCTTCTTCGTCATACTGGCGCGCGGCGCGGTTCTGCACCGTGAGCACGCCGTAGACCTGCCCGCCGCGCACGATCGGCACGCCGAGAAAAGACTTGTAGGGGTCTTCGCCGGTTTCCGGGCGATACGCGAAACGCGGGTGTTCCGGCGCGTTGGTGAGATTTACCGGTTCGGCAGTTTCCGCGACCAGACCGACAAGGCCTTGGCCCGAGCGCAGCCGCGTGTTGTGGACCGCGCCAGGGTTCAAACCTTGTGTGGCGAAGAGTTCCAGCGCGTTGCCCGCACGGCGCAGATAGATGGAGCAGACCTCCGCCACCATGTTGGAGGCGATCAGGGCGACGAGCTTGTCCAGGCGCTGCTGCGCGCTGGAACCATCGGCCATGATCTCGCGCAGGCGCCGCAGCAAAACGCGTGGGCTGCCCGCGACGGTGGGGGCCATCAGTTACTCCTAGGCGGCGTCGAGCTCATAGGCGGAGTGTAACGCGCGCACAGCCAATTCCACATACTCTTCGGCGATCAGAACGCTGACCTTGATTTCCGAGGTGGAAATCACCTGCACGTTGATGCCCTTGTCGGCGAGCGTGCGGAACATGGTCTGGGCCACGCCCGGATGCTGGCGCATGCCGATGCCGATGATGGAGACCTTCGCCACGTCCGCCGCCGATGTCACTTCGCGATAGGCGATCACATCGCGCGCCTTTTCGATGGCATCGAGCGCGCGCTGCAGCTCGGTGCGACTGCAGGTGAAGGTCAGGTCCGTCTTCTTGCCGTCGGGCGAGACGTTCTGGACGATCATGTCCACGTTCACGCCGGCGTCCGCCAGCGGGCCGAAGATCTTGGCCGCCACGCCTGGCTGGTCGTCGATGCGATGAAGCGTGATCTTCGCCTCGTCGCGCGAATAGGCGATGCCGCTGACCGGTTTCTTTTCCACGATGTCTTCCTCGTCGCAAAGCAGTGTCCCGCCCTTGTCGGGATCGAATGTCGAAAGCACGCGCACGGGCACGCGATGCAGCATCGCTATCTCAACCGAGCGGGTCTGCAAAACCTTGGCGCCGAGAGACGCCATCTCGAGCATCTCTTCGTAAGCGATCTTCTCCAGCCGCCGCGCCTTGGGCACGATGCGCGGATCGGTGGTGTAGACGCCGTCCACATCCGTATAGATGTCGCAGCGGTCCGCTTTCAGTGCCGCCGCCACCGCGACTGCAGACGTGTCGCCGCCGCCGCGCCCGATGGTCGTCACGCGATTGTCCGGCGCGATGCCCTGGAAGCCTGCGACCACCGCCACTTCGCCGCGCGCAAGCCGCGAATCCAGCTCCTTGTTTTCGATAGCCTCGATCCGCGCCGAGGCGTGCATGGACGATGTGCGGACGGGAATCTGCCAGCCAAGCCAGGAACGGGCATTGATGCCGATGTTCTGCAGCGCGATTGCCAGAAGACCGGACGACACCTGCTCGCCCGCGGCGACCACAACGTCATACTCGCGGGCGTCGTACATGGGGGAGAGATCGCGCACCCAGCCGACCAGCTTGTTCGTCTCGCCCGCCATCGCGGACACCGTCACGGCAACCTGGCTGCCCTTGTCCACCTCGCGCTTCACCAGAGTCGCGACATGGCGGATGCGGTCGAGGTCGGCCACCGAGGTGCCGCCGAACTTCATCACGATCTTCGCCATGTGAAATAAGCGCCCGAAAAACTTGTCTGAAGAGATACATAGACGGCGCAACCGCGCGGCTCAATGCGTCATTCGCCACCACAGCAAAGCCAGCCTAGAATGGTCTTATGAGCGCCCAGACAGCCCGGTCCGTCGACCCGTCCGAAATCGAGAAATTCTCCCGCATGGCGGCGGAATGGTGGGACCCCACCGGCAAGTTCGCGCCGCTGCACAAGTTCAATCCGGTGCGCCTCAAATTCATCCGCGAAACCGTCGCCGCGCATTTCGGACGCGACGGAAATTCGCTGCGGCCGTTCGAAGGACTGTCGTTGCTCGACATCGGATGCGGCGGCGGCCTTCTGAGCGAGCCGATGTCCCGGCTCGGCTTCGCCGTTACCGGTGTCGATCCGTCAGAGAAGAATATCGGTACGGCCCGCGCACACGCAGCGCAATCAGGTGCCTCTGCCACTTATCGTGTGTCCGACGCCGAGGCGCTGGTTGCGGAAGAACTGACCTTCGATGTCGTGCTCAACATGGAAGTGGTCGAGCATGTCGCCGACCTGCGCGGCTATCTCGAATCGACCGCGTCGCTGGTGAAGCCGGGCGGACTGATGTTTGTCGCCACGCTGAACCGCACGCTCAAGGCGCTGGCACTGGCCAAGGTCGCCGCCGAGTACATCCTGCGCTGGCTGCCGCCCGGAACGCATGACTGGGACAAGTTCGTTGCCCCCGCAGAACTTCGCGCGATGCTTGAGGATTCTGGGCTCAAGATATTGAAAACGCAGGGTGTCAGCTTCGACCCGCTCGGCTGGGACTGGCGCCTCTCCAGCGATACGGACGTGAACTACATGGTGGTGGCAACGCGCGCCTGATCGTCACTGGCGCGCGAAAGGATGCCCTTCGTAGAGCTTGGCTTCGTAAAGGACGGCGGGAATACAAAACTCCTGCGGCACCACGCCGATACCCACCGGCATAATCACCTTGGCCACCTCGCCTCCTGCCGCCGTGCAAGTGACGCCCGGCTTTAGATCGTAGTGGACCACGCGGACCGTATAGGCAGGACAGACATCGCCGCAGCGGGTCGTGACAACCACATTGGTCCCACGATGCGTGCCCAACACGCGATCGGGTTCTATGGCAGCGGCAGTATGGATGATCGCGTTGGCGCGCACGCTGAGCGCGGTGTCGGTAAGGGTGTCCGCGGACGCGCCGGCGCATCCGGCGATAAGAGCGACACAAAGCGGCAGAAGGTATTTCAATTCGCTTCGTTCAGATCCGGCGGGAGGGCAGCGACGTCGATGCCCTCTTCCACCAGATCGGCGGCTTCATCGAGCGTGGCGTGGCCATAGATCGGGCGCTCTTCGGTTTCGCCGTAGTGGATCTTGCGGGCCTCTTCGGGAAATTTCGTGCCGACGTTCTCGGCATTCTCTTCGACGTATTTGCGCAGGCCCGACACGAACTGGCGCATCTTGCGCATCTCGTCGGGCGCCGGCGCGGATTTCTGCTTGCCGACCTTGCTCGACAACGCCGGCGCCATGATGGCTTTCGTCACCTTGCGCGAGTTGCACACCGGGCAGACGAGTTTGTTGCCCTTCTCCTGATCGTCGTAAGCCGACGACGAAGAGAACCAGGCTTCGAACTCATGGCCTTTGGCGCAATTGAGGTTGTAAGCGATCAAAGCAACGACACTCCGAACACGCCCCGAAAATGGGCAGCCCATCTGCTTTAGGCAAGTTCTACACGGTTATTGCGGGCATACCGTCGCCGAGGCAAGCAAAAATAGTCCGAAATCCAAGGAGATGCGCCGCTTACGGACCCGCAAAGTCCCGATCGTGCTGCAGGTTCGGGATTCGCGCCCGGGCATCCACGGCCTGTGCCGGATCGATCTCTGCCATGAACACACCCGGATCGGTGCCGCCCTCAGCGAGGATTTCACCCCACGGCCCGACGATCAGCGAGTGGCCATAGGTCTTGCGGCCGTTGGCGTGCGTGCCACCTTGCGCGGGCGCCATCACGAACGCGCCATTCTCGATCGCACGGGCGCGCAGCAGCGTATGCCAATGCGCGGTGCCCGTCGTTTCGGTGAAGGCACTTGGCACCGTGAGAAGCTGCGCGCCTTTTTGCGCGAGCATGCGATAGAGATGCGGGAAACGCAGGTCGTAGCAGACGGTCATGCCGACTTTGCACCACGGCAGGTCGGCGAGCACGGCCTGATGGCCGCCTTCGACGGTATTGCTCTCGCGATATTTCTCGCCGGACGGCAGGTCGACGTCGAAAAGATGGATCTTGTCGTAGCGCGCGACGATGCCGCCGCGGGAGTCGATCAGGAAGGAGCGGTTCGCCGTCTTCGCGCCGGACACACGGATCGCGAGCGAACCGATCATCAGCCAGATGCCCAGTTCCTGCGCCAGCGCGCGAAACACAGGAAGCGCCGGGTCATCGCCTTCGGGGCAGCTCTTGTCGAGCTTGGCGCCGCCATCCGGCGCCATCAGCGTGGTGTTCTCCGGCGTGGCGATGAACTGCGCGCCGGCGCGGGCGGCATCGCGGATCATGTTGGAGGCGTCGCGGATGTTCTCCTGGACATCGTCCGAAGAACGCATCTGAACACAGGCGGCTTTGAAGGCCGTCATGGCTCAGGCCTGCAACAGCGCGTCGAGCTTGCCCTCGTGATCGAGCGCATAAAGGTCGTCGCTGCCGCCGACATGGGTGTCGCCAATGAAGATCTGCGGAACGGTGCGGGCGCCATTGGATTTTTCTTCCATCTCCTCGCGCGCCTTCTTGTCCATGAAGACGTCGATCTCGTCATAGGCCGCACCCTTCTTCTTCAGAAGCTGCTTGGCGCGGACGCAATAGGGGCAGATGGGCGTGGTGTAGATGGTGATCTTGGGCACAGCGGACTCACTGACGCGGCTACAGGCAATATATAGGCACTCATCAAGGCATCACAGTGGCCGTGCGACGCGGGCCAGCGTCAAAACCGAGACTGTCGCCGCGCCCGCCCGTTTCAGCGCCCGTGCGCAGGCATCCACAGTCGCGCCGGTGGTCAAAACATCGTCCACCAGCAGAACCTTGCGGTCTTTCACGGCTGCGGCGCGATCGGGGTCCACGCGGAACGCACCGCGCACATTCTTGCGCCGCGCTTTCGCGGACGGCATTTCGCCCTGGCTGGGCGTGGAACGGGTGCGGCGAAGCGCCAGCGGCTCGTAGGTTTTCCGCGAGCGCCGCGCGAGTGCTCTGGCGAGCAATGCCGACTGGTTGAACCGCCGCGTCCATAGCCGCAGCGGATGCAGCGGAACCGGCATGATCACATCGGCATCGGCAACGAGGTCGCGGCCTGCCCGCTCCAGCCAGCGGGCGAAAGCGGGAACCACGTCATGCCGGTCCGCGCGCTTCAGCGCGAGAATCGGGCCTTTGCTGAACTCGTCGTAGCGCATGACGGAACGGGCGCGATCGAACGCCGGCGGATCGGCAAGGCATGTGGCGCAGCGCGTGTCCGCGCCCGCGTCGAACGCGAAGGGCAGCCCGCAGGAGGCGCAGGCGGGACCGTCGATGAACGAGACATTCTTCCAGCACGCGGCACAGAGCGCGCCGGGTTCGGCGACCTGCTTGCGGCACATCATGCACAGCGGCGGAAACAGCAGATCGAGCGCCGCGCGACCCATGCGACGAGGAAGCGGCGTGAGCTTGTCGAATATCGCCGTCATGTCGGCTAGTTTAGGTGGGTCATCGTGGACTTGTGAAGCGTGAGCGACGTTCCCCACATCTTTGATCGCAAGGCGCGGGCGCTTCGCGCGGCCCGCGCGGCGCGCATGGGAGAAAGCTTCCTCATCAAAGAAGCCACCGCCGGGGTCGCCGATCGCGCGGGTGCCGCCACGCGGAGTTTCCATGATGCGGTGGATATCGGCAGCACCGATGCGGCGTTCGATGTGTTGCGCCC
>JBQCJO010000511.1:0-3625 GCA_051952735.1 Rhizomicrobium sp. | reverse complement strand
TGTTCACGCTGGACTGGCGCGTGGCGGACGATCTTGGTTATTCCGATATCCGCGTTTGCCTGGCTTACATTCTCTCGCTGGCGACCATTCCGATCCTGATGTTCACGAACCGAGATCGCGAGTCGCTGGTGAAACCCGGCGCGGCCGTGCCGGTGTTCGGTTTCGTCGCGGTGACCTACGCGGCCTGGATCAGCGTGTTCGCGATCTATCGCTACATCTTGGCGCTGGAGATGCTGGCGCCGATCCTGATCGTCTGCGCCATCGGGCTGTGGCCGCTGTCGCGCCGCGTGCAACTCACCGTGCTTGGCGTTCTTGCCGTCACGGCGATGGCTTGCACGCGCCCGGGCTGGCTGGAACGCGCGCCGGTGACCGATCCCTATGTTCAGGTGAAGTTGCCGCCGATCCCCGACCCCGGCCACACGCTCGTGCTGATGGCCGGTGAAGCGCCGATGGGCTACCTCGTGCCGTCCCTGCCGCATCAAATTCCAGTGCTGCGCATCGACGGGTGGATGATCACGCCGGAAGATGGTTCGCGCCTCACCGCCTCCACCAAGCGGCGGGTCAACGCCTTCCATGGCGACATCTATCTGATCGCGGAAGAATATGAGATCGGCCGTGCGACCGAGGCGCTGGAGGACTACGGGCTTCAGATGCGCTATCTTGAGTGCCGTCAAATCGAAGCCAATCTCGGCGGCCCTTACAAGTTCTGCCCGGTCGAACACCTGACGGAAAAGAAACCATGAGCGAAACGCCCCCGCGCATCGCCGTTCTCATCCCCTGCTACAACGAGGAAGCGGCCATCGCTCAGACGGTCGCCGATTTCCGCGCGGCACTGCCGATGGCGACGGTCTATGTCTATGACAACAATTCCAAAGATCAGACGATCGCGCGGGCGAAAGAGGCCGGTGCCGTCGTACGCTCCGAGCCGCGGCAGGGCAAAGGCGCCGTGGTGCGCCGCATGTTCGCCGACATCGAAGCCGATGTGTATATCTTGACGGACGGCGACGACACTTATGACGCCTCCGTCGCACCGGGGCTGGTGCAGAAGCTGCTCGATGAATCCTACGACATCGTGTCCGGCCGCCGCATCGCGACGGCGAAAGACGCCTATCGCGCCGGCCATGTGCTCGGCAACAAGCTGTTGACCGGCCTCACGGCGCTGATGTTCAACGTGCGCCTGCTCGACATGCTCACCGGCTATCGCATCATGTCGCGGCGTTTCGTGAAGAGCTTTCCGGTGATCTCCACCGGCTTCGCCATCGAGACCGAACTGACCGTGCATGCCGTATGCCTGCTGATGCCGATGATCGAAGTCGACACCAAATATAAAGAGCGTCCCGAAGGATCGGTGAGCAAACTCAGCACTTACAAGGACGGCTTCAAGATCCTGTTCACGATCATCTCGCTGGTGCGCGAGGAACGTCCGTTCATCTTCTTTGGCGTTCTGTTCGCGCTCTTCGCGGTCGCTTCGCTGATCCTGGGCACTCCCGTCATTCTGGAGTTCGTCGAGACCGGCTTCGTGCCGCGCCTGCCGACGGCAGTGTTGTCCGTGGCGCTGATGCTGCTCGCCTTCCTGTCGCTGTTCAGCGGGCTCATTCTCGATACAGTCACGCGCGGACGGTGGGAGTTGAAGCGGCTGGCCTATCTTGCCATCAACGGGCCGCAGAACCTGAAAAAGCCGTGACGCTTCTTTCGCGCGCCCGCGATTCCCGCTTTCTGCGCTTTGCCGTCGTGGGCGGCACCGGCTTCTTCGTCAACGAGGCCGTGCTCTTTCTTGCGATCCGCTTTCTAAAATTCGGCGCCTATGCCGGCGGCATTTTTGCGTTCCTGGTGACGGTGACCTTCACCTGGTGGGGCAACCGTATGCTCACCTTCCGCGACGAGGCGGCGCATCGCGGCACGGCGATGCTCGAGGAATGGTTCAAGTTCGTCACCGCCAATGCCATCGGCTTCATGGTGAACTATGCCGTTTATGCATCGCTGGTGACGTTCGCACCCGCGCCGCTCAACAGCCCCTATGTCGCGCTCGCGTTCGGAACGCTGGCGGGGCTGATCTTCAATTTCACGCTGTCCAAGCGCTTCGTCTTCCGCGCAGGCTAATCCGTCGCCTTCTTGATCCCGTCCAGAACAGCCGCGCCACCGGGCGCATCCACGTCGACGCGCAAGGTTTCTGTGAGACGCGCCATCGTCATGTAGAAGCCGCAAGTCATGATGATCTCCACGATCTCCTGCGACGAGAAATGGTTCTTGGCTTCGATGACGGTCGACTCGCGCGCGCGCACGTCGCGGATGACCTCATGTGCCAGCGCCAGCATCGCTTTTTCCCTGGCACTGAATTCGTCGCCGGTGATGCGGGCGGCTTCCAGCGCCGCGATCTGATCCTTGCGGCAGCCGGTGTGCTCGGCGATGGGCACATGCTGCACCCACTCGTATTCGCCGCGATCGAGCCGCGCCACCAGCAGGATGATCAGCTCGCGCAGATCCGACCGCAGTTGCTGGCGGCCGAGGATATTGCCGCCAAAGCGCATGCCGGCGACGAACATCTCCGGCGCGTTCGCCCACATGCGGAAAATGTTGAGCTTGCGCGGCAGGCGATCGAACGCCTCCTTCGCTTTCTCCGGCAGCGCCGACGTGTCGGCATACGGTATGAGTGCCATAGTCCCCTCCGATTTCGCTTCTGCCAGCATGGCGGAAACGGCGGTCAGGGGGCAATGGCCTGTGCCTGCGGATCGACAATCACCGATTTTGCAATGGCGAATACCGGCATGCCGGGCTTGAGGCCGAGCCGCCGGGCCGACGCCCGCGTAATGCGCGCCACGAACCGCGCACCACCGCACTGGAGCTGGACGTCGGCATGGGCGGCGGCGCTTTCGCGCAGATTTGTGACGGTGGAAAGAAGCACGTTGTTTGCGCTGATCGTGCGCGGCTCCTCCGTGGCGAGCATCACGTCCTCGGCACGGATACGGACCCGCAGACGCTGCCCAAGCTCTCTATGCAAAAGCGGCACAATCAATTCGCCGCCATCGAAGACCAGGACGCTGAGGCCGTCGTCCGAACGGTGCGATGCGATCCGCGTGTCGATCACCGCGCCGAAGGATGGCGTGCCGGTGAGCGCGGAGACATCGAGATCCGCGAGGATGTCGAACACCGGACCCTGCGCAACGGTTCGCCCTTGCTTGACGATGATGACATCGTTGGCGAGCTGCGCCACTTCGTCCAGCGCATGGCTCACGTAGAGCATGGGAAGCTTGGCTTCGTCGCGCAGCCTTTCGAGATAGGGAAGAATTTCAGCTTTGCGCGCAGCGTCCAGAGCAGACAGCGGCTCGTCGAGCAAAAGCGCGCGCGGCGAAGAAAGAAGAGCTCGACCCAGCGCGACACGGTTCTTCTCGCCACCGGAGAGTTTCGCGGGACGGCGCGCCAGAAGCTGGTCCAGACCCAGAAGAGACACGATGCGGTCGAACTCCGCTTCCTCTGTCCGCGCCGGCGCGCGACGCCAGCCGAACCGAAGATTGCTCTCCACACTCATATGCGGAAACAGGCGCGCGTCCTGAAAAACATAGCCGAGACGGCGGTTCTGCGGCGGCACGAAGATATCCGATTGCGTATCCAGCACCGTTTCCCCGCC
>JBQCJO010000510.1:0-2452 GCA_051952735.1 Rhizomicrobium sp. | reverse complement strand
GTGCTGACGGGACAGACAGCGTCACCGAATTTTGCACGGCGGATCGCCATCGGCTGGGACGGCAGCGGCGCCTGTGCACGCGCCCTGATCGCCGCGATGCCGTATCTGGCGCGTGCGGAGGCCATCGAACTTCTGAGCATCCGCAAGCCCAATACCGAATGCGAATCCTGCGATGAAGCGCGGGACTATCTCGCGCTGCATGGACTCGCGTGCAGTGAGCGGATGATCGATGCCGGCAGCCGTGGCATCGGTGAGGTGCTTCTGGAGGCCGCGTCAGCGGGCGGCGCGAACCTGCTCGTGCTCGGCGGCTACGGCCACAAGAGCCTGCTGCAGATATTCTCCGGCAGCGTCACCAGGCACGTCGTGACGAACGCGGAACTGCCGCTGTTCCTCGTGCACTAGGCGAACCAGAACCGCACGCAGACAGCGATCAACACCAGCGCCAGCGTGACGCGCACAGCGGTGTCCGATGCGCGCGCCGAAACGATGCTCATGACGATGATCGCCGGAATCGAGCCGACGAGCAGCGATTCCAGTACATGCCAGTTGATGAGGCCGAGCGCCGAATGACCGAGGCCCGCGACCAGCGTCAACGGAACGGCGTGGGCAATGTCGGAGCCGACGATGCGGCGCGCTTCCATCTTGGGATAGAGGAATACCAGCGCGGTTACGCCGATGGCACCGGCGCCGACAGAGGACAGCGATACCAGCACGCCGAGCACCGCACCGGTAAGGATTGTCAGCTTGCGGACGCGATCCGGCGCCATTTCCGGAACATGCGTCGAGTACCACTGCATCAACGGTTTCCGGACGAGAAGCGCCAATGCCGTGAACAAAAGCGCAAAACCCAGCACGCGCGTGATGAGGACCTGCGTCATCTTTCCGTCGATGCCCATGAAATAGAGCGCGGCGAGGGTGAGCGCTGTCGCGGGGATGCTGCCGAGCGCCAGCCGCCCGACGACGCGCCAGTCCACGGTGCGATTGTAGCCATGGACAACCGAGCCGCTCGCCTTGGTGATCGAGGCGTAGAGCAGATCGGTGCCGACAGCCGTTGCCGGATGCATGCCGAAGAGCAGGACGAGTATGGGAGTCATCAGAGCGCCGCCGCCCACACCGGTCATGCCGACGAGGCCGCCGACGAGAATGCCGGACAAGACGTAAAGCGGATCGACGTGCAGAAGAAAATCGAGCATGCAAAGAGGAGCCTGAACTACGGTTTCAGAGATGGGCTTTGCACGCGAACGTGCCCGGCAAACTATCCGCGCCGGACATCTGCATCAAGCATTGAGAGTTTGTCAGTGCAGCTTGCGTAGAATGATGCTGCCGGCCGTGTAGCCTGCACCGAAAGAGCACAGATGGCCAAGATCGCCTTTCGCAAGATCGCTGCTGCGCTCATGGAATGCGACCAGCGATCCGGCGGAGCTGGTGTTGCCATACTCCTCCAGCACATTCGGCGCTTCATCCGGCGTTGGTTCGTGGCCGAGAACCTTGGTGGCGATAAGGCGATTCATGTTGATGTTCGCCTGATGCAGCCACAGGCGCTTCAATTGCGATGACTGGATATTCTGCTGCGCCAGATGCTCCAGCATGAATTCGGCCACCATCGGCACGACTTCCTTGAACACCTTGCGGCCGCTCTGGGTGATGAGCTTGTCGTCGTTGAATTGCGTCGAAGGATCGAAGCGGTTCATGGAGCCGAAATTGTTGCGGATGTTGTTGGAATAGACCGACTTCAGCCGTGTGCTCACGATTTCCCACGCATTGGCGCCATCCGCGGCTTGTGCGGGCTCCAGCAGGCAGGCCGTTGCCGCGTCGCCGAAGATGAAATGCGTTTCGCGATCGCGCAGATTGAGATGCATCGTGTTGATTTCGGGATTGATGCACAGGATCGCGCGCGCGTTGCCTTGCGCCACCATGTCGGCCGCCGATTGCAGCGCGAAGGTGGCGGAAGAGCAGCCGGCCATCATGTCGAAGCCGAAGCCCTGGATGCCGAGCGCGTTCTGGATCTCGATCGCGATCTGTGGATAGGGCCGCTGGAAAATCGAGGCGGCGCAGATCACGCCGTCGACATCCTGCGCGCGGCGGCCGGCGGATTCGAGCGCCTGTTTTGCGGCGCTGATGCCCATCTCGGCGGACAGCGCGACTTCGTTGTTCGGGCGCTCGGGCAATTGCGGGCACATGACATCCGGATCGAGCATCCCATTCTTCGCCACGACGTGGCGGTTGCGGATGCCCGAGGCCTTGTAGATGAACTCGTCGCTGGATTTGAGCTGGGCGGTCATGCGCCCGGCGTCGATGTCTTCCTCATGCGCGGCGTTATGCGCACGCACATATTCGTTGTACGCCTCGACCAGTTCGACGTTGGTGATGCGGTCGGGCGGAACGTAAAGCCCGGTTCCGCTGATCGCGATTCGTGTCACGCGCCCCTGAACCTTGTGATGCTGCGTCGCAA
>JBQCJO010000509.1:0-2326 GCA_051952735.1 Rhizomicrobium sp. | reverse complement strand
TCGCACAACGCGCCGGCGAGGATCTGGTGGCTGCGCGGGGAAAAGCCTTGATATTAGCCGGCGAGTCTCAGCCGGCCGAAGTCCACGCCATCTGCCACTGGATCAATGCACAGCTCGGCGCGCCCGTTGACTACCTGCCATCGCAAGACACGATCGAGAACGATCATGCTTTCGAGCTTGTGTCGCTAGCGGAAGATCTGCACGCGCGCCGCATCCGGGCGCTGATCGTTGCCGATGCAAACCCGGTTTACGACGCGCCGGACGCGCTGCATATGGCACACGGTATCGCTTCAGTACCATTCAGCGCCCATATTGGGCTCTATCGCGACGAGACGGCACGCGCCTGCCGCTGGCATCTGCCGATGAGCCATGCGTTGGAGAGCTGGGGCGATGCGCGCGCATTGGACGGCACGGCGTCCGTCGTCCAGCCGCTGATCCAGAAGCTTTATCCGACACGGACGCGGGACGAATATCTGGCGTGGCTCGCCAATGAACCGGTGACGAATGCGTACGATCTCGTGCGCAAATCCTGGCAGACCGGCGTTGCCGGAAAATTCGATGCGGAATGGCGCAAAGCGCTGAACGACGGCATCATCATGAACAGCTCGGCTAAGCCGGGCGCGATGCCGGTTGCTCGCGCGCCCGATCTGCCGCGGGCGCGCGTTCCTGGCGGGGTGACCGTCGCGCTGTCGCCCGATCCGTCGACCTGGGACGGTCGTTACGCGAACAATGCGTGGCTGCAGGAGTGCTCGAAGCCGTTCACCAAGCAGGTGTGGGGCAATGCATTCCAGATCGCGCCGGGCGATGCGCAACGTCTTGGCATCGGCGACGAAGACACGATCGACGTCGAAGTGGACGGCCAAACCGTCACCGCGCCCGCGATTCTCATGCCGGGGCAGGCCGATGGCGTTCTTGGGATGAACTGGGGACAAGGCCGCTCCCATGCGGGGCGGATCGGTAACGATATCGGTGCGCGCGTGTGCGGTCTCGGCAGCCATCCTTTCGCACGCGGTTTGAATGGCGCAGTGGTCCGCAAGAGCGTGCATCGCGCGCCATTCCGTTCGACGCAAGCGCATACGCGGCTGCAAGGGCGGGCGGAGGACCTTTTCCAGATCGCGACGGTTTCGGAGCTTGCAAAGCCGAAGCATGCACCGGAACGGCCACCGCCGAGCCTTCTCGGCAATCCACCCAAGGGTGAATATGCATGGGCGATGGTTGTCGATACCGACGCCTGCATCGGCTGCAACGCGTGCGTCGTCGCATGCCAGGCAGAGAACAATGTGCCCGTTGTGGGCCCGGAGGAGATCACCGAGGGCCGCGACATGCATTGGCTGCGCGTGGATTCGTACGTTCGGCAGCATGGCTATACCGAGCGGCGCGGATTTCAGCCCGTGCCCTGCATGCACTGCGAACTGGCGCCATGCGAGCCGGTTTGCCCCGTCGAAGCGTCGGTGCATGACCGCGAGGGCCTGAATGTGCAGGTGTACAATCGCTGCATCGGCACCCGGTTCTGCGAAGCAAACTGTCCCTACAAGGTTCGCCGCTTCAACTGGTTCGATTATGCCGGGGACCAGGCCTATGCCGGGGAAGGGCCGGCATTGAAGGCACAGCACAATCCGGACGTCTCTGTGCGCGGGCGCGGCGTCATGGAGAAGTGCAATTATTGTCTTCAGCGCATCATGCGCGCGCGCAAGACGGCGCAAAAGGAAGGCCGCAGGATCAAGGAAGGCGAGATGGTGACGGCCTGCCAGGCCGCTTGTCCCACGCGCGCAATTCATTTCGGCGATCTGACCAGCAAGGAATCCGACGTGTCCAAGCTGCGCGAAGCGCCGCGGCATTACACGCTGCTGGAGGAGCTCAATACCCGGCCGCGCACCACCTATCTCAAACGAATATTCAACGGCGACGAAGACGGATGAGCGCGCAGGAGGGCACGCACGGACGATGGATCGAGGGAATCTCCAGCCTCGAAGACATCAACGCGCGCGTTTGCGCGCCGATCCTCAATCCTGCGCATACGTGGCGCTGGTGGGTGTCGCTTCTGTTCTCCGGCACACTTACCTTGATCATGATCGTCACGGTGACATGGCTGTTCGCACACGGCATCGGCATCTTCGGCAACAATACAACTATCGTGTGGGGTTTCCCGATCGCCAACTATGTCTGGTGGCTTGGCATCGGTCATGCGGGCACGCTGATCTCGGCGCTGCTTTTGCTCACGCGGCAGAAATGGCGTGGTTCGCTCAACCGTTTTGCCGAGGCGATGACGTTGTTCGCCGTTTCGATGGCGGGGTTGATGCCCGTATTTCACCTGGGGCGGCCTTAC
>JBQCJO010000508.1:0-3282 GCA_051952735.1 Rhizomicrobium sp. | reverse complement strand
TCACCGCGCAGATCGCGCAAACCGCGCTCGCCAATGGCCGCGCCAAGCTCGAACAGCGCCTAGCCCGATGGATATTGATGGCGCATGACCGCACCATCGCGGACGTCGTCGCCATGACACATGAATTTCTCGCCGTGATGCTCGGTGTGCGCCGCGCGAGCGTGACGGTTGCGCTGGACGGTTTCGAGAAGAAGGGTGTGATCGAAACCCGCCGCGGCAGCATCACCGTGGTCGACCGCAAGGCCATCGAGCGGATGGCGGGCTATTTCTACGGCGTGCCGGAAGCAGAGTTTCGACGCCTCATCGGCTGATCGTCGAAAGCATGCTGAGCTACGAAATCCAGCAGGGTGGCGGCAAAATGTCAGGCGGTCTCGCGCCCTAGGCCCGCTGTGCCAACGCGACCCAGTCCCAGGGAGGATTTTTCCGCAGCTTCGGCGTTGGCCGCAACCCTTCCTTGCTCCAGGGGTAAAACGCTTTTCCGATCTTCTTCATCGAGAATCCCGCGCGGGCGAAATCCTCCGCCAGCTCGTCGCGCGTGAAATGCTTTTGCAGCGCGCCATCGTGATCGACCAGGCCATTGGGATGGTCGCCCGGCGCCTCGCCTAGAACGGTCTCGATCATGCGCTCGGCTTCCAGAGAAGCGACCACCACAAGCGCGTAACCGCCGGGCTTGGTCACCGCGGAAATGCCATTCCACATCGCTCTGCGCTTGGCGGTGTTGGGCACGGTGATGACATTCATGCAGACGGTGAGATCGGCGCGCGGGCCGATGCGCTTTCCCGCTGCTTCGACACCGGCCGTGTGCCATGTCACGCCGGCGATGCCGGCGCAGCGCTTCTTGGCCCGCGCAATGATGTTGGAAGCATATTCCACACCCACGATCTCAGCGAAGCGATGGCCGTATTGCAGAATGAAGCTGCCGATGCCGCAACCCATGTCCACGAGCACGCCATCGCGCTTGGGAATCTTCGCGGCGGCGACATAGTGCTTGATCTTGTCCGCGGTTTCCTCGCGCGAGATATCGCAGACATTCTTCTCGAACGTCCGCGCGAGCTTGTTCCATTCCGCGCGATTCATGCCCACTCCCGAATCGAACGGCCCATTGCGTCACGATTCGGCTTGGCGGCGCAAACCGCACAAAAGAAAACCCCGCCTGTTGAAGGCGGGGCTTCTGCTTTCCCGGGACGATGAACGTCCCACAGCTTGTAAAAAGATTGTGCGAGATTGCTCTCGCTTGGTAGTCCGATTCAATTGTAGGGCGGAAGCCAAGTTCTTCACGCTCGGCTTTGGCTCCGTCAGCTACGGAGCCCCGGTTTTATGCCCGGCGGAGTTTCTTCCATGCGGAATCTCCCTGCTAGGTTCTTGCCCAATGCGCGATCGCCGAAAGCTTTTCTTCGGTTCCCACCGAACGCGCGCTCTCAAGGCATCGCGCTTACACAAGCAGCTTCTGCTTGTGCGCAACGCGAGTCAACAACGCCGCTAAACCGCGCGTTGCGCCTTGTCCTTGTCGTTGGAACCGCGGATCTCGTTGCGAATGCGTTCCCAATCGGCATCGCCAAGGGCGGATAGCGCGGCAAAGTTTCCGCCGGATGAAAGATGCATCGCGCCGTCGATGGCGATGGTTTGCCCGGTGAGATAATCGCATCCATCGCTCATCAGGAACACCGCGAGGTTCGCAAGCTCCGGCATTTCGCCGTTGCGGCCCATCGGGATCGCGTTTGCGCGTCCGGAATCACGATTGGCCGATTGCGGCGAGAGACGATCCCACGCGCCCTTGGTCGGAAACGGTCCTGGCGCAATGGCGTTCAAACGAATTCCATTCGGTCCCCATTCCGTTGCCAGCGATTTCGTCATGATGTTGAGGCCGGCCTTCGACATGGCGGACGGCACGGTGAACGGACCGCCGTTCCAGATCCACGTCGTCAGGATCGAGATGACACTGCCCTTGTTGCCGCCGTCGATCCAGCGCTTGCCGCAGGCGAGCGTCATATAGAACGAGCCGCGGAAAACGATATCGGCGATGGCATTGAAGCCGCGCGGGGAAAGATCCTTCGTGCGGCTGATGAAATTGCCCGCTGCATTGTTGACGAGGCCGGTCAGCGGGCCATCCGCCCAAATATCGGCAACAACATCTTCCACTGCTTCCGGCACGCGGATATCGAGCGCCTTGGCGACCACCTTCGATCCCGTTTCGCCGGAGATGCGCTTCGCCGTCTCTTCCAGCACCTGCAAACGCCGGCCGCAGATGTAAACCGTGGCGCCGAGTTGCGCATAGGCTTCCGACATCACTTCGCCAAGCCCTGTGCCGCCGCCGGTGACGAGAATGCGTTTGCCCTTCAGCAGATCCTTTTTGAACATCAGTTCCACGGCATTCTCCTATCGTGACCACATCTTGGTGAGGTTGCTGCTCACATATTGCAGGCGCGTGCGGTTCTGCCAATCCATCTTCAAACCTTCCAGTGCGTAAACTTCGTTGAGCGTGTAGAGCAGATCGCGCTCGACATGGTCAGGAATCGTGCTTTCCATGAAGGTGAAGAAGGCCAGGCGCTCGCCGCGCGTGACGGGCACCACCTCGTGCAAAGTGTTCGAGGGATAGACGATCATCGCACCGGGCTCGCCTTTGATCGTAACGCTCTCGGTGCCCAGATGGATGCGCAACTCGCCGCCATCATAGGTCGAAGGGTCGCCGAGAAAGAGCGTCGCCGAAACATCCGAACGCAGCGGCCCATTCGGCAGCGGCAGATAGGCGGCGTCGGAGTGCACGCCATAGGTCATGCCAGGCTCGTAACGCGAGAGCAGGGGTGTGGCGATGCGCTTCGGGAACGCGAAGTTGCGGACCTCTTCGTTGTTCGCGATGGCGGCGCCCGCGATCTGCGATGCCTTCTGCGCGTCCGGGCTCGCCATATCGGCCTGCAGATTGTTCTTGGCGAGATTGTGGGGGTTGGATGCCCGCCCATCCACGAACCGCACCGATTTGGCGAGCTGGCGCACCTGATCCACTTCGGCCGGCGAAAGCACATTCTTTATGAGCAAAAACATGAACTGGCCCCCTTCGGGCATTGGCGTGCGTTTGGCGGCAGCACGCTAGCAAAACCAGGTTCGCTTTTCAGCAGGTCGTTCTGCTAATGTTCGCCCATGCTCCGGCCTGTTTTTCCCGACACAGCCCTCCCGCCCGTCTTCGCCGACTGGTTCGCCGCGCGCGGCGGGGCGCCGCGCCCGCCTCAATTTGCGCTGATCGAGCATTCCCGGAAAGGCGCAAGCGTGCTGCTGGTGGGGCCGACG
>JBQCJO010000507.1:0-2045 GCA_051952735.1 Rhizomicrobium sp. | reverse complement strand
CGGAACGGAGATCGGCGCGCCGGTGTCATTCACCTTCTGACCGCGGACCAGACCTTCGGTCGCGTCCATGGCGATTGTGCGCACGGTGCTTTCGCCCAGATGCTGCGCGACTTCGAGAACGAGGCGGTGACCGTTGTTGTCGGTCTCCAGCGCGTTCAGGATCTCCGGCAGGTGGCCTTCGAACTGCACGTCCACCACGGCGCCCGTGACCTGCGTGACGCGGCCGAGCTTGTTGCTGTCTGTTCTGGCGTTCATCGTATTCTCTCCGTTGGGCGCGTCTGCGCCCGGCCTTAAATCAAAGCGCTTCCGCGCCCGAAATGATTTCGATCAGTTCCTTGGTAATCATCGCCTGACGCGTGCGGTTGTAGACCAGCGTCAGCTTGTCGATCACATCGCCCGCGTTGCGGGTCGCATTGTCCATGGCGCTCATCTTCGCGCCCATTTCGCCCGCCGCGTTTTCCAACAGCGCGCGGAACACCTGCACGCTCACATTGCGCGGCAGAAGATCGGCGAGGATTTCGCCTTCGTCGGGTTCGTAGTCGTAAACGGTGCTTGTCACAGCGACTTTGCCGGTTTCGACCTGTGCGGGAATGAGCTGCTGTGCCGTCGGCACCTGGCTGATGACCGACTTGAAGTTCGAATAGAAAAGCGTCGCCACGTCGAACTCGCCGCGCTCGAAGCGGGCAAGGATGTCGCGGCCGATGTTCAGCGCATTGCTGAAAGCGATCTGCTTGATGCCCATGAAGTCGAACGACTCCACGATGCGGTCGTTGTACTGGCGGCGAAGCTGGTCGCGGCCCTTGCGGCCCACGGTGATGATCTTCACGTCTTTGCCTTCGCGCAGCAGACGCTCGATGTTCTGGCGGGCGAGGCGGACGATGTTGGTGTTGAACGCGCCGCACAGGCCGCGGTCGGCGGTGGCCACGATCACCAGATGGCGGCGATCGCTGCCGGTGCCGACGAGGAGCGGCGAGGCACCGGGATTATCTTTCATGCCGCTGGCCAGATTGCCGATGGCGGCGCTCATCTTCTCCGCATAGGGACGCGCGGCTTCGGCGGCTTCCTGCGCGCGGCGAAGCTTGGCGGCGGCGACCATCTGCTGCGCCTTGGTGATCTTGCGGATCGCCTTGACGCTCGCGATGCGGTTACGGAAGGACTTTAAGCTGGGCATCGGTGTCCTATGCTGTCCCCGCCGTATGGGGCATGCGCGCGCGCAGCACCATGTGCGGATAAACCTGTTCGAGCGAAATGTTGCGCTTGGAGATCATTTCCTCCACTGCGCGCGTGGCGCCGGGGCAGGTGGGCTCCGTTGCGTCGTCGTAGACGATGTAGCCGCCGGGCGTCATCACGTTCCAGACGCTGTCCTGCGCGTAGACGACCGCCGAATGCAGCACCACGTCGATGTGCGCGAGCGCGATGCTTCCGGCTTTCTTGTAAACGTCTTCCGCCGTGTCCTGGATCAGGCCTTTCACGAACTCGACATTGTCGAGACCGTTCTGCTCGGCGGTGAAGCGGATGACGTTGAGGTTGGTCGCAGCGAAATCGTCCGGCGGCGGCAGGTCGAGACCTTGCTTGCCTTCGGGCATGCCCTCGAAGGTATCGAGCGCCCACACGCGAGCGTTCGGATAAAGCTCCTTGAGCAAAGTCGCCATGAACAGCGCCGAGCCGCCGCGATAAGTGCCGTACTCGACGATGTTCTGCGACGGTAGATCCTTCAGGAAGAACTTGATGAGCAGGAAGAGGTTCATCAAACGCGCTTCGGTGCACATCGTGCGAACGTTGTGCGTGCGCGCAATCGCCAGCGCCTTGCGGAAGAGCGGGTCGTTCCACACCTGCTCGGCAAGCGTGCCGTGGGCGAGACCGGTGCCGCGCTGATAGCCGTCATAGGGGCAGCAGCCGCGATCCACCACGCGCGCCATGTCGAGCGCCGGCAACGCCGTGATCGGCGTCGTCGGCGGGATCAACCGCCGCTTGAGGTGATGCACCACTCTGTCCGCGAGACGGGCCACGGCAGTTCCTTACGCGAAGCTCGCCGAGAAGCTGTC
>JBQCJO010000506.1:0-3266 GCA_051952735.1 Rhizomicrobium sp. | reverse complement strand
GGCGGGTCTTGCGAAAGATGGGGTGCCAAAGCACATTCTGTCCCGTTATAAGCCGTGCTTTCCGCGGGTCCTTGCCGCGGTTCAGAACCGGGCGTTGCGCCAGCCGTTACGGGCGTGCCGACTTCGGCAATCAATAGAGTGGGGTCGCGCGCATCGCATGTCCGGATTGTCTCTGATGCTGCAGTTGACGCTGGCGTTGGTGCTGGTAGCGCTGGCCATTCTCTCGCTGCAACTCGCCACGCTTGCGATCCTGCGCATGTATCGCGCGCCGCGCCGCCTGCGCATGCCACTTCTTCCCGATGAAGCCCTGCCGAATGTGCTCGTTCAGCTTCCGGTCTGCGATGAAGGCGCGTTTGCCGTTCGCGTGGCCGCCGCGGCCGCGCAACTCGATTGGCCGAAGGACAAGCTCGAGATCCAGCTTCTCGACGATGGTCCGGCGCACAAACACGATGCGCTCATCGCCGCCGTGCGCGAGATCGTTCCGGCGGACGTCAACCTCAAGATCATGCGCCGTGGCGAGCGCGCCGGCTTCAAGGCCGGCAATCTTGCCTTTGGCCTCACCCATTCCCAGGCGCCCTACGTCGCTGTGTTCGATGCCGATTTCGTGCCGCCAGCGGATTTCCTGCGCCGCACCGTTCCAGCGCTTGTCGCCGACAACGGCCTTGCGTTCGTGCAGGCACGCTGGGGACATGCAAACCGCAACCACAACTGGCTGACGCGCGCACAAGGCTTTCTTCTCGACAGCCATTTCGCCGTGGAACAGGAAGCGCGGTTCCGCGCAGGCCTTCCGATGTCGTTCAACGGCACGGCCGGCGTGTGGTCGCGCGAAGCCATCGACAACGGTGGCGGTTGGACGGGCGACACGCTGACCGAAGATCTCGATCTGTCGATGCGTTGTGCGCTCAAGGGCTATCGCATGGGATTCGTGCACGATCTCGAAGTGCCGGGCGAGTTGCCGGAGACGGCGGCGGCGTGGCGCGCGCAGCAGGCGCGCTGGACCAAGGGGCACGCACAATGCGCGGCGAAGCTTCTGCCGCTGATTTGGGCCAGCAATTTTCCGTTCTGGATGAAAGCGGCGATGACGCTGCAGATGTGCCAGTTCGGCTTTTATCTTCTCGCCGGCACCAGCGCCGTGATCAGCCTTGTCCTCATGTATATGGACGTCGTTTATCTCGATAGCGTGGCGACGCTCGGCCTCGTCGTCACCGCGCTCGGCATCTCGACGAGTCTTTTCTATCTGCGCCTTGGGCAGCAGATGCTGGGCCGCGAACGCGAGCCCTATTTCCTGCCGTCGTTGCTGTTGGCGATGATCTTCCCGAGCGGGCTTGTCCTTTCGAACGCGCGTGCGACGTATGAAGCCGTCGCCGGCAAGCCGATGGATTTCGCCCGTACGCCCAAAGGCAGCACCGTCATTGTCGGTGGCTGGCGCGGCAGCCCTGAACTGGTCGCCGGAATCTCGCTGCCGGTCTTTGCTTTGACCGAGCAGGCATGGAGCCTTCCTTTCTTCATTATTGCCGCCGCCGGACTTCTTCTGATCGGCGGCATGGGCTGGCAAGGCACCGCGGCCCGGCTGCCCGCGCGCGATCCGGGGCCGGGCGAGTAACCCGCAGCGTTAACAGACGCTTAAGAAATCCCCGTTAATTTGAATTGATCAAATCTTACCGAATGGGCTTACGCCGTTTTGAAAAACCCGGCGTATGCTGCCTTTCACGGTCGCCGCCAGCTAGAGCGGCATGAAGGGGCTTTGTGATGGTGGGGTCTCAGATCCGGCTCGCGGTGGCGACCGCTTTTTGCCTTCTCACGGCAGCATGCGCGAGCGCGCCCAGTTACGACGATTCCGATCGCTCTTCCGGATGGAGCAGCGCCGGGCAGGCAACGGGCATTCCGCTGCAATGCGTGCCTTATGCGCGCGATCATTCGCAGGTGAAAATCTATGGCGATGCTGCCGACTGGTGGGCGAAAGCCGACGGTCTTTATGCACGCAGCGAAGTCCCGCAACTCGGATCGATCCTCGTGCTGACCGGCTATGCCGGCCCGCGCCACAGCCATGTGGCCGTCGTCACCTCCATGATGTCGAGCCGCGAAATCCGCGTGAGCCACGCGAACTGGTTGAATGACGGCGCGATCTTCACCGACGATCCGGTGGTGGATGTGAGTCCGGACAACGACTGGAGCCAGGTGAAGGTCTTCAATGAGCGCACCGGCGCCTGGGGCGTGCGCGTCTATCTGGTGCAGGGCTTCATCGGACCCGGCCGCGACAACCCGTTGGTCGCCGACAACTCCTGAGATATATTTCTCCAGCAGAATCAAAAGCTTGACGCTTTATCGGCGTCGGGCCGCAGCGGCCGGTTGCCTTTGCGACGCGCGAAGGTATGGTCCGCGCCCTTGAGCGGGGCGCGGCTGTCGCGTGACCGAAATCTGGTGCTGAAACTGCGCGTTCGCGCCGCCAAGAGCGTTCTGTCCGGTGGATGAGCCAACTTCCCCAAATGCCGTGAACGAGCCTCGGCCGCTTCTGTCCGATGCGCTGGAAGGCGAATTGCCTGCCAAGCCGCATGTGCCGACAGCGGGCGGCGGCAAGGGGCGCGAATGGATGCTGATGCTGGGCGCGCTTGGCGTCGTCTTCGGCGACATCGGCACGAGCCCGCTCTACGCAATGCGCGAAACCGTGCTCGCCACCGGCGGGCCTTATCCGCATCACGACAACACCATCGGCGCGCTGTCGCTCATCATCTGGGCGCTCTTCATCGTCGTCACGCTGAAATATGTCGTGCTGATCATGCGCGCCGACAATGACGGCGAAGGCGGAACGCTGGCGCTCGCGTCTCTGGCGCATCGCTCCTCCGGCATCGGGCGGCGCATGAAGATGGCCATCGGCATCGGCGCGGTGCTGGGGCTGGCGCTGTTCTTCGGCGACGGCATGCTGACGCCGGCAATCACCGTGCTCTCCGCGGTGGAAGGCCTCGGCCTCGGCAGCCGCGAGTTCGAGCCGCTGGTGCTGCCGCTCACACTCATGATCCTCATCGCGCTCTTCATGATACAGAGCCGCGGCACCGCCAAGATCGGCGTGTTGTTCGGACCGTTCATGCTGCTGTGGTTCGTGGTGCTGGCGGTACTCGGCACGATCTCGCTGGTGCAGACGCCGGCCGTGCTGGTGGCGATCAATCCCTGGTACGCGATCAAGATCTTCATCGAGGCGCCGTGGCACGCCTTCGTTTCGCTGGGCGCCGTCGTGCTGGCGGTGACGGGTTGCGAGGCGCTTTACGCCG
>JBQCJO010000505.1:0-3219 GCA_051952735.1 Rhizomicrobium sp. | reverse complement strand
ACGCGGCTTGGGTTGTTCCAATCCCGCTTGTGTCAGGACTTTCGCGATCCGCGCATCCCACTCGGGCTGCAATGACGCAGCGCCGTCTTTCGCATCGAACAACTCGCCCACGAAGCGCCACATCCAGTCCAGCCCCGCGATCATGCGCATGCGGCTTTCTTCGGTGCCGTCGCCCAGGCGCACCACCCATTCGTTGGCGAAGCGGCAATGATAAGCCACTTCCTTCACCGCCTTCTGCGCGATGGCGGAGAGTGCCGGATCAGGTGCTCCGCTCACCTCGCGCAACAGCAATTCCTGCCAGTTGGAGAACAGGAACTGGCGCGCGATGGTTTGTGCAAAATCACCGTTCGGCTGCTCGACCAGAAGGCAGTTGCGGAAATCCAGCACATCGCGATGGAACGCGAGCGCGTCGGCGTCGCGGCCCTTGCCTTCCGCTTCACCCGCGACGGCGAGGAAATGCGTCGCCTGCCCGATGAGATCGAGCCCGATATTGGCGAGCGAAAGATCGACTTCCAGCATCGGCGCGTGTCCGCACCATTCCGAAAGGCGCTGGCCCAGAATCAGCGCGTCGTCGCCGAGCCGGATGGCATGTTGGAAGCGAGGATTTTCGAACTCTGACATCAGATGTTCTTTATGTTCTCGGGGATCACATAGAACGTCGGGTGGCGATAGACCTTGTCGGCCGCGGGTTCGAACAACTCCGCCGCGTCGCCCGGATCGGATGCGATGATCGCCGCGCTCGGCACCACCCACAGGCTCACACCTTCCATGCGCCGCGTATAGGTGTCGCGCGCCGCTTCCAGCGCCATCTTGGCATCTGCCGCATGCACGCTGCCAGCGTGACGATGCGACAAGCCATTCTTGGCGCGAATGAAAACTTCCCAGAGCGGCCAGTTCTTGCTCATCGTTATTCCGCCGCCTCGCGTGCTTCATGTTTCGCGGCATGTGCGGCTGCAGCCTCGCGCACCCACGCGCCCGCTTCCCACGCCTTCACGCGCGCCTGCATGCGCTCTTTCGCGACCGGGCCTTCGCCGCGCACGACGGCGTAGAATTCATCCCAGTCGATAGCGCCGTAATCGTATGACCCGCGCGCCTCGTTCCACTTCAGATCAGCGTCCGGCACGGTGAGGCCGATGGCTTCAGCCTGCGGCACCGTCACGTCGATGAATTTCTGGCGCAGCTCGTCATTCGTCTCGCGCTTGATGCGCCAGCGGATGGATTGCGCGGTGTTGGGCGAGTTCTCGTCCGGCGGGCCGAACATCATGATCGACGGCCACCACCAGCGGTTCAGTGCATCCTGCGCCATGCGCTTTTGCGCGTCTGTGCCGGCGGCCAGCGCCATCATGATCTCGTAGCCCTGACGCTGATGGAAACTCTCTTCCTTGCACACGCGCACCATCGCGCGCGCATAAGGTCCGTAAGATGTGCGCTGCAACGGCACCTGATTCATGATTGCCGCGCCATCCACCAGCCAGCCGATGGCGCCGATGTCGGCCCATGTCAGCGTGGGATAGTTGAAGATCGTGGAATATTTCGCGCGGCCCGAATGCAGCGCGTCGATCATCTCTTCGCGCGAGGTGCCGAGCGTTTCGGCGGCGGCATAAAGATAAAGCCCGTGGCCGCCTTCATCCTGCACCTTCGCCAGCAGCACCGCCTTGCGGCGCAGCGACGGCGCGCGCGTGATCCAGTTTCCTTCCGGCAGCATGCCGACGATTTCGGAATGCGCGTGCTGTGAAATCTGGCGCACCAGCGTTTTGCGATACGCCTCCGGCATCCAGTCTTTCGGCTCGATGAAATCATCCGCCGCGACGCGCGCTTCGAACGCTTCCAGCCGCGCGGGATCTTCGACCACCTGCGGCGCTTGCGATTTCTGGTTCTTGTCCTTGAGCTCGGTCGTGTACATGCGCGCGATCCCTACCGAATTGAGCCAATTCTATAATAAACCGACCGGACGGTCAATTAATCCGGCTTGAGGACCGGCCCGCCCAGCGAGCGGGAAAGGCCCTGGAAAACCGCGATTTTCTCGCCTTTCTGGTTGGTCACCGTCACGGCATAAACGCCTGAGCGGCCCGTCAGCGCCTGTTCCCGGCATTCCGCCACCAGCCGGTCGCCTTCCCGCCCCGGCGCGAGGAACGAGATGGTCGCGTTCTGTGCCACCGTCTCCATGTTGCGCGAATTGCAGGCGTAGGCGAACGCCGTGTCGGAGAGCGAGAAGATCAGGCCGCCATGACAGATGGCATGGCCGTTCCGCATGTCCTTGCGCACCACCATCGCGATGCGCGCGTAACCTTCGCGCGCCTCTTCGATTTCGATAGCCCATGCCGCGCTTGTGCCTTCCTGGCGGTGCAAAGTGTCCGCGATCTTGCGGGCAAGTTCGTCTGCGCTGCTCATGATTCCTCGCGAAAATTGACCGACCAAGCGTTCTATTTTAAGCCTATCGCCAACAGCGGGGCCAGCCCGCGAACAAAATCGGGAGGTGGCCGTGGCTTACGAAACCATTCTGTTCGATGTGGCGAATGGCGCGGCGCGCATCACGCTGAACCGCCCGGATCGGCTGAACTCCTTCACCGTGCAGATGCACAGCGAAGTTGCTGACGCGCTGTCCAAGGTGGAAAGCGATGCGAGCATCCGCGCGCTGTTGCTCACCGGTGCGGGGCGCGGCTTCTGCGCGGGGCAGGATTTGTCGGATCGCGCGGTGGCGCCCGGCGGCGAAGGCGTCGATCTCGGCGAGTCGCTGGAGAACCGCTACAACCCGCTCGTCAAACGCATCATGGGATTGGCGAAGCCCGTCGTCTGCGCCGTGAACGGCGTTGCCGCCGGCGCCGGCGCGAACATCGCCTTTGCCTGCGACGTCGTTCTGGCGGCGAAGAGCGCGAAGTTCATCCAATCCTTCTCCAACATCGGCCTCGTTCCGGATTCCGGCGGCACATGGATCTTGCCGCGCCTCGCGGGCCATGCGCGCGCGATGGGACTGGCGCTGACCGGCGAAGCGCTGAGCGCGGAGAAAGCCGAACAATGGGGCATCATCTGGCGCGCGGTGGATGACGCGGAGCTGAAGGCGGAATCCGACAAGCTGGTGGAGAAGCTGGCGATGGGACCGACACGCGGCCTCGCCGCGATCAAGAGCGCCATGCAGCGCGGCTGGCGCAATGAACTGAACGCGCAGCTCGATCTGGAACGCGATCTTCAACGGGAATTGGGCCGTTCGCAGGATTACAA
>JBQCJO010000504.1:0-8307 GCA_051952735.1 Rhizomicrobium sp. | reverse complement strand
CGTAGCACAGCATCAGCCAGTCGCCCTTGGCGATCTTGCGGCCATGCAGCTCTGTGTCTTCGGTAGCCGAGCGCATGAAGTGCTTCACCGGCGTGGTGTAGCGGATCGCTTCGTCGATCAGGCCGGGGATGAGCGACGGATCGGCCTTCACTTTCTCAAACTGCGCCGGATCGTTGCACAGCGCCCACATCGCGCCCGCGGTGGAGGACGATGTGGTGTCATGTCCGGCGGTGGCGACAATCACATAATAAGAGAGCGCTTCGAACTCGCTGATCGGCTCGCCATTGATCTTGCTGTTGGCGATGACGCTGGCCAGATCGTCTTTCGGGTTCGCGCGGCGGTCCGCGGTGATCTTGGCGAAATACTGATAGAAATCCATCAGCACGCCCTGGATGGCGGCCAGCGCCTTCTGCGGGTCTTCTTCCTGCGGCGCGCGGCCTAGCTCGGGATCGGACGCGCCGAACAATTCCTGCGTCAGCATCAGCATGCGCGGCTCGTCTTCCTCCGGCACGCCGAGGATCTCCATGATGACATGCAGCGGATAATGCAGCGCCACTTCGTTGACGAAATCGCAGGTGCCGCTGCCTTTCGCCAGCATCTTGTCCACGGATGCGCGGGCAATGCGGCGGATGCGCTCTTCCAATGTTTTCACGTTCTGCGGCAGGAACCAGCTCTGGGTCAGCACGCGATATTTGGGATGATCGGGCGCATCCATCTGGACGAGAGAGCGGACAAGGTGGGGCGAGCCGCCTGTCATCTCGCGTACTTTCTGGTCGCCTTCCTTGTTGGTCAGCGTCGTCTGCCGGTCGCCATTGTGGAAGAGGGCGTTCTGGCGGCTGACTTCCAGAATGTCGGCATGTTTCGTCACCACCCAGAACGGGTCATAGCCTTCCACTTCCGCGCGGCCGAGCGGATTGTTCGCGCGCAGCCATTTGTAGGAATCGTGGATGGTCTGATCCGCATAGGATTTCGGATCGACCAAGGTGATCGCGATGTCGGTGGGAATGGTTTCGGCGCTCATATCAATCGCTCCAATATAATTCAGTTCACGCGGCGCTCTTTGCCGGCCCAGAAAGGCTCGCGCAGTTCGCGCCGCAAAATCTTTCCCGACGCATTGCGAGGCAGGGCCGGGATGAAGTCCACCGACTTTGGCGTCTTGTAGCCCGCGAGCTTGCTGCGCGCCCAGTCAATGATGCTTTGCGGGTTGGGCTTGGCGTCGGGCTTGAGCACCACCATCGCCTTCACCGCTTCGCCCCATTTCTCGTCCGGCACGCCGATGACGGCGACGTCGGCCACATCGGGATGGCCGTAGATCGCGCTTTCCACTTCCGCGGGATAGACGTTCTCGCCGCCGGAGATGATCATGTCTTTCACGCGGTCGTGGATATAGACGTAGCCGTCTTCATCCATGTAGCCGGCGTCGCCGGTGCGCAGCCAGCCATCCTTGTCGATAGTCTTGGCCGTGGCTTCGGGCAAATTCCAGTAGCCCGCCATGTTCCACACCGAGCGTGTCGCGATCTCGCCCACGTCGCCGGTCTTCAGCGTGTTGCCGGCGTCGTCGATGATCTTGATCTCCACCGTCGGCAGCGGCTTGCCGGCGGCGCGCATGCGGGGCGAACCCTTCATGTCGTGATCTTCCGGCGGCAGCGCCACGATGGTGCCGGTGGTCTCGGTCATGCCGTACATCTGCGCAAAGCCGCAGCCGAATACTTCCACCGCTTCGCGCAGCAACTCCAGCGGAATGGGCGAGGCGCCATAGCCGATGGTCTTCATGCGCGAATAATCGGTGGAACGCGCGCGCGGATCGCGCAGCACGATCTGGATCGCGGCGGGCACGAGGAAGATCTTGCTCACGCGGTCCTTGGCGATGAAGTCCAGCACCGCGCCGGGATCGAATTCGCGCGCCACGATTCCCGTCGCGCCGTTGCGCAGGCCCATCAAGCCCCAGCCCGAGCCGCCGATATGCGCGACCGGCATGGCAACGAGGCTGATGTCTTCCGCATCCCAGCGGTTCCAGTTGATGTCCGCCTTCTTCATGATCTTGTTGGTCTCGATGAAGTTGGCATGCGTCAGCATCGCGCCCTTCGGCCGCCCGGTGGTGCCGGAGGTGTAGAGCTGGATGGCGATATCGCGCTCGGTGAGTTCAACATTGGGCGGCGCATCGCTGGCCGCATCGCGCCACGCCTCGAACGTCTTCCATTCCGGCGCACCGCCTTCCATGGCGATGACCGTCTTCACCTTGGTCGCTTCCTTCAGCACTTCCTTCGCCGCGCCGATAAATTCCGGGCCGACGAAGAACATCGGTGCGGCGCTATCGTTCACGATGTAGGCGATTTCCGGCGGCGCGAGGCGCCAGCCGACCGGCGTCGTCACCGCGCCCATCTTCGCCGCGCCGAGGAACAGCTCGAAATAATGATCGCTGTTCTTGCCCAGATAACAGATGCGCTCGCCCTTCTTCACGCCGCTGGCGAGAAGCGCGTTCGCCACCTGATTGGTGTGACGGTCGAATTCGAGGAACGAGGTGTTGCGGCCTTCGAAGGAGAATGCCGTCTTGTTCGGCTGCGCCAGTGCGAAGGTGCGCGGGATATCGGCAATCGTCTTCCAGTCTTGTTCTTTCATTCTGTCCACCAAGGATAACGGGAGGGCATGTCGCTTGAGACTTTGCCCGGGAATTTCGGTTTGCGCTTTTCGAGGAAGGCGGCGACGCCTTCTTTCACATCGCCGGACGCGCCCAGATCGACAGCGAGCGGGCCGTCTACCTTGAGCAATCCGAACGGATCGTTGTCGCCGGAAAAGCGCCACAGCATCTGCCGCGTGAGCGCGATGGAGACGGGCGCGGTTTCGTCCGCGATTTCGCGTGCGATGGCCTGCGCGGTGGCGAGCACCTGTTCCGGCGCGACGACTTCGCTGACGAGGCCGCCGTTCAACGCTTCCTCCGCGCTGAACATCTTGCCCGACAGGCACCAGCGCATCGCCTGGCTCATGCCCACGATACGGGGCAGGAACCACGCCGATCCCGCTTCCGGCACAAGCCCGCGGCGCGCGAAGACAAAACCGAACTTCGCATTGTTCGCCGCGATGCGGATATCCATCGGCAAAGTGAGCGTGAGGCCCACGCCGACCGCCGCGCCATTGATCGCGGCGATGGAGGGTTTGCGGCAATTGAAGATCGCGCCGACGAAGCCCGCACCGTTGGTGCGCTGTCCACTGGGCTTCGCGCTGCCGCCGAACAGTTTCGCGCCCGGCCCGGTGGCGGAGGTATCAAAGCTGGAGGCGCCGCCGGAAATATCCGCGCCCGCGCAGAAGCCGCGCCCCGCGCCGGTGACGACGATGGCGCGCACATCGTCGTTCTCATCCGCGCTGAGGAATGCGTCCTCGATTTCGCGGCCCATCTGCGCGGTATAGGCGTTGAGCTTCTCGGGACGGTTCAGCGTGACAGTCAGCACGCCGCCATCGAGATCGGTGAGGATCGTTTCGTAGGCCATTTCTGCTCCCCGGCGCGCCGCATCTTTGTGCGGCTTCGCGCCATGCGAGGCGAGCGCTTGCGCGCCCGCCTCGTCTTATCAGTGCAACGCTTCGATGATCGTGACGTTCGCCAGACCGCCGCCTTCGCACATCGTCTGCAGGCCGTACTTCTTCTTGCGGGCGTGCAGGGCGTGCACCAGCGTGGACATGAGCTTGGTGCCCGAGCCGCCGAGCGGATGGCCGAGCGCGATGGCGCCGCCATTCACATTGATCTTCGCCGGATCGCCGCCGGTTTCCGACAGCCACGCCACCGGCACCGGCGCGAAAGCTTCGTTCACTTCATAAAGGTCGATGTCGTCGATCTTCATGTCGGCTTTCTTCAGCGCGCGGAGCGTGGCCGGGATCGGCGCTTCCAGCATGATGACCGGATCGTGGCCGATGACCGTCATATGCACGATGCGCGCCAGCGGCTTCACGCCGAGCGCTTTGAGGCCACGCTCGTTCACCACCATCACGCCCGAGGCGCCGTCGCAAATCTGCGACGAGGTCGCGGCGGTGACGCGGCCGCCTTCCTGCAGCAGCTTCACGCCCTTGATGCCTTCGAGGCTGGCGTCGAAGCGGATGCCTTCGTCCTTGACGTGCATTTCCTTCGTGCCGTCCGCGAGCGTGACTTCGATCGGAACGATCTCGTCCTTGAACGCGCCGGAATTCGTCGCAGCGATAGCCTTCTGGTGGCTGTTGAAGGCGAACTCGTCGAGCTGGTCTTTCGTCTGATCGTATTTTTTCGCGATCATCTCCGCGCCCATGAACTGGGAGAACTGGATGTGCGGGTAACGCTCCTCTAGGCGCGGCGACTTGTAATTGCCGAAGCCGTTCTTGGCCGGCAGCATTGCCGACAGGCCCATCGGCACGCGGCTCATGCTTTCCACGCCCGATGCGATGACGACATCCATCGCGCCGCTCATCACCGCTTGCGCCGCGAAGTGCAGTGCCTGTTGCGACGAACCGCATTGACGATCCACGCTGGTGCCCGGCACGCTTTCAGGAAGCTTGGATGCCAGAATCGCGTTGCGCGCGACGTTGATGGCCTGCTCGCCCACCTGGCTGACGCAGCCCATGATCACGTCTTCGACGAGCGCAGGATCGCACTTCGTCTTCTCGACCAGCGCGTTAATGATGGTGCCGCCCAGATCGACGGGATGCCATCCCGAAACCTTGCCGCCTTTTTTGCCGCCAGCCGTGCGAACAGCTGCAACGATATATGCTTCGCCCATGGGCTACTCCCGATTTGCAATTGGTGCCGATTGCGGCAGAGTTTATCCAAGATTGACGTGCACGGAAGTGCGCAGCGCTTATGACGTGACGTAAAGCGCGCGCAAGAAAACAATAAGGTGGAAGATGGATCTCGCTTACAGCCCGGAATATGAGGCGTTTCGCGCGGAGGTTCGCTCCTTCCTCGAACGTTCCAAGGACAAGTGGCCGAAGGATCGCGGCATGGGCCGCCCCGGCCCCGAAACTTTGGCGTGGCAGAAGATGCTGATCGAGAACGGATACGCCGCGCGCACCATTCCGCGCGACTATGGCGGTTACGGTGCGGAACCCGATGTCCTGAAATCGCGCATCATCGCGGAGGAGTTCACGCGCGCCGGTGCGCCGGGCGGCATGGGCGGGCAGGGCATCTCCATGCTGGTGCCGACTTTGCTGGAAGTGGGCAGCGAAGAGCAGAAGCGCACTTATATTGAGCCGACACTGAAGGGCGAGATCATCTGGTGCCAGGGCTATAGCGAGCCGGGTTCGGGGTCCGATCTTGCGTCATTGCAAACGAAGGCGGTGGAAGACGGGCGCGACTTCGTCATCAACGGCCAGAAGATCTGGACCTCCACCGCCGCGCAGGCGGACATGATGTTCTGCCTGGTGCGCACCGAAAGCGAGCGCGCCAAACATCAGGGCATTTCCTATCTGCTGTTTCCGATGTCCACGCCGGGCATCGAAGTGCGCCCGCTGAAGACGATGACTGGTTCGGCGGAATTCAACGAAGTGTTCTTCACCGATGTGCGCGTGCCGCAGGATTCGGTGGTGGCGGGGCGCGGGCAAGGCTGGTTTGTCGCCAACGCCACGCTGAAGCATGAGCGCGGCATGCTGGGCGATCCCAATGCCGGGCAGACACGGCTGAAGCAGATCATCGAGCTGATGCAGACCGAAACCGTGGGCGGTGAGACGCTGATGGACAATCCCGTCTTCCGCGACCGCTTGATGAAGCTGCAGGCGCGCGTGCTGGCGATGCAGTTTCATGGACTGCGTCTGCTGACGGCCGCGAACACCAATGACGATGTCGGCATCGCGCGGCTGATCGTGAAGCTGGAAGGCTGCGAGTTGAACCACCAGCTTGCGGCGCTGGCCATCGACGTGTTGGGCGAGTTGGGCGTGCTCTATGGGGAGAGTCCGCATTTGCGCAATCACGGCCGCTGGCAGTGGATGTACATGTTCGACCTCGGCCTCATCATCGGCGGCGGCACCGCGCAGATTCAAAAGAACATCATCTCGGAACGGGGCCTCGGCATGCCGCGCGAGCCGAAGCTGGCGAGCGGTTGAGGCATGATTTTTTCACTCGTATCCCTCAACCGTCATGGCCGGGCTTGTCCCGGCCATCCATGAACACGGACTGACGGCCTCTGGAAAATGGATGGCCGCCACGAGGGCGGCCATGACGAATAAAGAGAGTAGAGAAAATGGAATTCGGACTTAGCACCGACCAGAAGATGATGCAGGAGAGCGTGGAGCGCACGCTCACGCGCCTTGCCCCGCTGGATCGCACGCGCAAGGCGGCGGAAACCAATGCGATGGCGCGCGATGTTTGGGACGGATTGGTGGAGTTGGGCGCTCCTGCGATCCTCATTCCCGAAAAACATGGCGGTCTCGATCTCAACCTGCTCGATGCAGCGCTGGTATCGGAAGCGCTGGGCCGCCACGTCGCGCCGGTGCCGTTCGTTGCGAGCGCGGTGATGGCGCCGCTGGCGCTGATGCAATCGGGATCGCCCGCGCAGCAATCCGAATGGCTGCCGAAACTGGCGAGCGGCAAGACGCTTGCCGGTGTCGCGATCAGCGAAAGCGTGTCCGGCGCGCGCGATGGTGCGGGCGTGACCGCGAGCGGCGGCAAGCTTTCCGGCAAAGCGCTATTCGTCATCGACAGTGCGGATGCCGATATCTTCATCGTCGCGGATAAAACAGGCGGGTTGCACCTCGTCGACGCCAGGGCGAAAGGCGTGAACCACGTTCCGCTTGAAACCATCGATCGCACACGCAGCATCGGCGAAGTGCAGTTCGACAACGCCGATGCGCAACCATTGAAAGATGGCAAGCCGAAAGACGCGCTGTTCGAAATGCGCGATGCGGCGTGGGTGATGCTCGCTGCCGACACGCTGGGTGCCTCGCAGCGCATGATCGAGAAGGCGGTAGAGTATTCCAAAGAGCGCAAGCAGTTCGACCGCGTGATTGGCTCGTTCCAGGCGGTGAAGCATATGTGTGCGGAGATGGCCGCCGAATTGGAGCCGTGCCGTTCGCTCATCTGGTATGCGGCGCACGCGTTCGACTTCATCGAAAACGAGGCCTCGCTTACCGCGGCGCATGCCAAGGCGCACACATCGGAGATCGGCCGCTTCGTCGCCCGCACCGCCACCGAAGTGCATGGCGGCATGGGCTTCACCGATCTGCTCGGACTTCACTACTGGTTCAAGCGTGTCGGCCTCAATCGCCAGTTGCTGGGCGGGCCGGAACGCGTGCGCCATCTGGCGGCACAGATGCAGGGTTTCGCTCAACCCTCCCCTTGAGGGAGGGTCGGAGAGCGAAGCGATCCGGGGAGGGGTGCGCGAAGCGCCCACAACCGCGCCATGACCCCTCCCCGAAAAATTCTGCGCTTCGCTTGAATTTTGTCGACCCTCCCTCAAGGGGAGGGTGGAGTCTGGAACCTTTTGGCGGTGGTGGAGCGTTACCCGCTTCGCCATGAGCGAGAAACACAAACTGCCGACGACGCGTGACTTGGCCCGCAAGCTGGGCCTGAAGATCGTGCGTCCGGAGCAGCTCAAGCTCGCACGCCGCCGCCATGGTGAAGGCTTCACTTATCTGGACGCCAAGGGCCACACGATCAAAGACAAGCGGGTTCTCTTGCGGCTGAAGCGGCTCGCCGTGCCGCCGGCTTATGAGAATGTGTTGTATGCCGCCGATCCGCGTGCGCATCTGCAGGCCATCGGCCGCGATGCGGCGGGGCGGCTGCAATACCGCTATCACGCCGATTGGGAGAAGGTGCGCGAAACGCGCAAGGCGCAGCGGCTGGCGCAGTTCGTGGAAGCCTTGCCGCGCATCCGCCGCCGCATCGGCCGCAAGCTCACCGAAGAGGACATGACGAAAGAGTTCGCGCTCTCCGCCGTGGTCGAGCTGGTGTCCACCACATCCATCCGCGCGGGCAATGAGGAATATGCGAAAGAGCGCGGCACGCGCGGCGCGACCACGCTGCTGAAATCCAATGTGCGCGTGCACGAGGGAAAGTTGGTGCTGCACTTCAAGGCGAAGGGCGGCAAGGACTTCAACCGCGAAATCGATGCACCACGCCTGATCGCGGCGGTGGAAGCGCTACGCCGCCTGCCGGGCAAGCGGCTGTTTCAGTACAAGAGCGAGAGCGGTATCTATCCAGTGCATGCGCAGGATGTGAACCGCTATCTGCAGGAGATCGCGGAAGTGGCGATCACCTTGAAGGATTTCCGCACGCTGTGCGCCAGCGCGGCGGTGCTGGAAGAATTGTCCAAACTCGAACCGGCGGCATCCGAAGCTGGGCGCAAACGGCAGGTG
>JBQCJO010000503.1:0-2094 GCA_051952735.1 Rhizomicrobium sp. | reverse complement strand
CGTTTCGCCACGCTCGGCCTGTGCGTAAGCGATCTGGGAGGCGCCGGCAAAAATGGCGTTCAAGACCAGCAGACCAATCGCCCATACGGCGGCAATCGCGCCGGCGTGGTCGCGGATCATTTGGAACAGAGGTCCGTTGTCGTGCGACGCGCCAGCGAGCGCGATCATCGCATCGCTGAATTCGGCGCCGCAAATCGCCCAAATCGCGAGGATGGCCGCAAGAACCACCGGAACGATCAAACCAAGGCCCAGACCCAGTACCCGCCAGAAATTGCCGCTGCTCAGGCTCCACGCCTGCAGCAGACCGGCGGTGGAATCCACAATCGCGGTTGTCGCGAGGAAGAAACCGAAACGAGCCGCAAGGAATAATCCCATCGCTGCCGCGATCACGACCAGTACGCTTTCCATGACAGGCGCGAGCGGAACACCCTGCCAACTGCCATCATGGCCGATCATGGGCAGCGACACCGCGATGCCAACGCTCCCGGCAAAGGCGATCGCGGCCACAATGGCGATCAGGACCACGTAGAGAAGCAGCAGGTTTGTAAACAGCGACCACTCGCGCAGCGCGATGGAAAGATAAACGGATTTCCATTCGCCGCCCGGTTCGAAGGCTTCGCGCAGCATGGGCACGGACATCGCGGCGTTGGCGAGCGCCGTCACCAGCACGATGCAGAACATGTAGAAGAGCGCGAAATTGTTGAAACTGCCGGGGTCCGGCCGCGGCGACACCAGCATGGCGTCGCTCAGGTGACCGAGAAAATAGGCAATAGCCGCGCCATAAAACGCGGCGGACAGCCAGCCGGCACCCAGCAGAGGCAGAACCCGGCGGCCCGCAAATCCCCAGGCGCGCAAAATCGTGTCGCCGACCGATATACGCATAAAATTTCCCCTTCGAGGGCGGCAGTATAGCCGCCTCACCCCACCTTGCTACCCGATTTACCCAAACCGGTTGACGGGCGCGTGACGGTTGCGCCCGCGACCGTGACAGTCTGTCAGCCCGCCGTTAAGGTCAAAAGAAAAGCTGGGGTGGAACATGGCAATCTCGGAATATGGAAAATACGACGCGCTGGGGCTTGCCGCGCTGGTTGCCAAGAAGAAGGTAAAGCCGTCAGAGCTTCTGGAAGAGGCGATTTCGAGGGCCGAGAAGCTCAACCCCAAGCTGAACGCCATTGTCTACAAGGACTATGAGAACGCGCGCAGCCGGGCCAAAGGAAAGTTGCGCGGCCCCTTTGCCGGCGCGCCCTTCCTTCTGAAAGACATCTTCGCACTCTCGACAACAATGCCAACGCGGCAGGCGTCGAAGTTCATGCCCGCGATGCCATGGATGCACAATTCGCTGCTGACGGAGCGATTTCTCGCGGCCGGCCTTGTGCCCTTCGGCAAGACGAACGTGCCGGAATTCGGATTGGTAGCCACGACGGAATCCAAGCTCTACGGCGCTGCGCACAATCCGTGGAACCTCAATCATTCCACCGGCGGTTCTTCGGGCGGCTCGGCGGCGGCTGTGGCCGGCGGCATTATTCCGATGGCGCACGCCAATGATGGCGGCGGCTCCATCCGCATTCCCGCATCGGCCTGCGGACTTGTCGGCCTGAAGCCGACGCGCGGGCGCATGAGCAATGCGCCTGATTTCGGCGAAGTGATCGAAGGCCTCGCCACCGACCTCGTCGTCTCGAAAACCGTTCGCGACACGGCGGCTGCCCTGGACGCGACTGCAGGGCCAGTACAAGGCGATCCTTATTGGGCGCCACCGCAGCCGAAATCCTACCTGGCGGCGATGAAACGCAAACCGAAGAAGCTGCGCATCGCCTTCGCAGGCAAGAAACTCGATGGAAGCGCTTTTCATCCTGACTGCCTCGCCGCAGTGAAACACGCAGCGAAAATTTGCCGCGATCTCGGGCACGACGTCGAAGAGGGTTCGCCCGATCTGGATCAATCTCTGTTGATCCCTGCTTTCATGGCACTGTGGGGCGCCGGACTCGCCAACGGCATCGACACCATTGCCATGCTCACGCAACGCAAGCCAACCGCCGATGATTTCGAAGGCACGACATGGGGCCTCTACGAACAGGGCAAGCGCGTCAGCGCCAG
>JBQCJO010000502.1:0-8439 GCA_051952735.1 Rhizomicrobium sp. | reverse complement strand
TAATAGCCCAGAAGCGCGAAAAAGATCAGTGGGATGATCTTCAGCTGGAAGCGGGGCTCGTCGTTGGAAATGTCGGTCGCGGTCATGGCAAGGATTTAAGCGGCCCGGTCCAACTCCGTCTTGAATGAATTTGACCTGCGCCAATGTCCTGGCGGCGCGCCGGTGAGCGCGCGCACCGCCCGGGACATGTGCGCCTGATCGGCGAAGCCGGCCTGCACGGCGACGGACGCAAGCGGCATCGCCGTATGCGTGGCCATCGTCAGAGCGCGGCGCGCGCGGACTTCGAGGCGGAACGCGGCTGGGGTTACATCGAACATCTTGCCGAAGCCACGCGAGACGGTTTCAGCGGCAAGATTGTGAGTCTGCGCCCAATCGTCGAGACGGCAATCGGGATCTTCGAGCAGATCGCGGGCGAGAAGATCGGGCCAATCGCCCGCAAGCTCCATCTTCTCTTCAAGTTGCGCCCGCAGCTCGGCAAGAGCCGCCGCCGCATCGCGTTCGGCGGCCTTCGCGATGGCATCCGGATCGCGCACATGGCCGACCGCGAAACCCGGCGCTTCGTGAATGAGAAGATTGAGGATTTGCGCGCCCGTCTTCCGGAAGCGGTTCAGATGCGCATCGAATGCGCCGTGCAGTAGCACATCGCCCGCGACGACGCGAAACCGGCCATGACTGCCGCACTCTTCATAGCTCCCGGCCAGAACCACGGCCGCATAGGGCTGGTCGTGACGATGACGCGCCACGCTGCGGTTGGCGTCCCAGCGCTCGCACCCGTTGGTGACCTTGGCGAAATTGCCCATCGGATTCCTATATAGTAAGCGATCGGCAGCAATCCAATCACCGCCCCCGTCAGCCCCGAGGCCATCGTACCAGAAACCAACGCCCGCATGGCCAAGGGCACGATTTCGTGACGCCGTTCCGGCACCAGCCCGCTGACACCCGCGATCATAATGCCGACCGAGCCGAGATTGGCGAACCCGCACATTGCGTAAAGCATGATGAGCCGCGAACGCGGATCGAGAGCGCCTTCCGGCAGATGCGCGAGACCGAGATAGGCGACGAACTCGTTGAGCACCGTCTTGTCGCCCATCAGCGCACCGGCGGTGGGCGCCTGATCCCATGGAATGCCGAACAGCCAGACGATGGGCGCGAAAATCCAGCCGAAGATGCGCTCTACGGTCAGCGGGCTGCCGGCGACGTCCGGCGCATGGCTCAGGATGATATCCGCCAGCGCGACGAGCGCGACAATGACCAGCAGCATCGCGACGATGGAGAGCCACAGCCGCAATCCATCTTCGGTTCCGCGTGCGATCGCATCCATGCTGGAGCGGTATTCGAAGTCCGGCGCGGCGCCGGCATCGGTTTCGCTGAGGCCGGGGATCATGATGCGCGCGATCAGGATGGCGGCAGGCAGCGACATCACCGAAGCGACGAGAATGTGACCGAGCGCACCGGGAATGACGGGCTGCAGGATCGTCGCGTAGAGAACGAACACCGTGCCCGCCACCGTGGCCAATCCGACGGAGAACAGCATGAACAATTCGGCGCGCGACATCCTCGCGAGATAGGGCCGGATCAGAAGCGGCGCTTCGATCATGCCCAGGAAGATTGTTGCCGCGCTTCCCAGCCCCACCGCGCCACCGATGCCCATCGTCTTGCGCAGCGCCCAGGCAAAGCCGCCGACGATGGCGGGTAGAATGCGCCAGTACCACAGCAGCGCCGCCAGCGCGGAAATCACAATGACAAGCGGCAATACCTGAAATGCGAAGCTCGACATCGCCGTAGGATCGGTGACGGCAAACGGTGTCTTTCCGCCGCCGGTGTAGCCGAACACGAAAGAGGTACCCGCTTTCGTCGCCGCCGCCAGTGCATCGACGATGCCGTTCAGGGACAACAGAATATCGCGCGCAACGGCAATCTTGAGCAGCAACAGCGCCAACGCGATCTGCAGCGCCAGCCCCACGATCACCGTGCGAAAGGGAAACGCGCCGCGATCTTCGGAAAGCAGCCACGCCACCAGAATGATCGCCGCGATTCCCAGCGCCGACTGCAAATGCACAAGCACGAATGCCCCCGATTCGGACTCGGCTTCAGCCTGTCACGATGCGAGACGGAACACGACCGACGCGCGCGGCGTTCTTCTGCGAATCAGCAACCGGCGATGTGCGCGATGATCGGCGATCAACCGCGCTGCGCGTGTTGCATAAAATTTGAAGCGTCACCTGTTGATGAATGTCCATTAACAGCGGTTTGGGTTGTGGATGCGATCACCGCTTCCTAGCCTTTTTCAATATCGACTCGCGATTCTCAGTTGGAGTAACGCAATGGCGATCGACCCTGTGGTGGTTCTTTCCGAAGAGCTTCGCGACGCTGAAAACACATTGCATGCCGCCTGCCGGGACAATCCCGATGCCTTGCGGGGCAAAAGCGGCGAGGAGATTTGCGCGCTCACCGCCCGCATCCGGGAAATCTCGAGCGAGATCTTCGAGACGCGGCCTACCAGCGCTTTGGGCGCCGGCATCCTGGTGCGAATGGCGGCGGAGCGCCTGCCCTTTTCCTATGGCTCCTACACCAAGCACTTCCACGAGATCGCCGAGCGCCTGGGAGCGGGCCAACGCGAGCTGGCGGACATCATCTGGCTCCGCGCCATGCGCACCGCACTGACCGGCGGACTTTGCGGGAAAGACGGGGTGCGCATCGCGCCACTTCTGCGGCTTGCGATCGAGGGCGCGCGCCAACCCATCGTGGTCTTCCGCGCGGTCACCTACGCCCGCGATACCGCGCAGGCCGACATGGACGCGGCGATCCACTAGCCCGCCCGCTTTACGCATCTGCAAGATGGCAAGCCGCGCCCGATCATGACAGCGTTGCCATGTTCGATTCGGGCATGGGATGACCGCAAAACGACCACCGGAGATCAAGGCTCTCGCCGGCGCGCGCGCGCTGCCGCCGCTACTGCTGGTGCTCTACCATTTCAG
Source organism: Rhizomicrobium sp. (assembly GCA_051952735.1). Classification (GTDB taxonomy): domain Bacteria; phylum Pseudomonadota; class Alphaproteobacteria; order Micropepsales; family Micropepsaceae; genus Rhizomicrobium. Next base: position 5,461 of record JBQCJO010000502.1, on the reverse strand, counting down.
CGAAGGGCATCACTACCAGCACCTCCGCCTCATCGATGTCTTCGTGACCAAGGGTTATCTCTGGGTCGAGTTCTTCTTCGCGCTCTCCGGCTTCATTCTCACTTATGTTTATGGCGCGCGGACCGATCTTTGGCGCTGGCAGGGTTGGTCCGCCTTCGTGAAGACGCGGCTGGCGCGGCTTTATCCGCTGCACCTCTTCATGCTGCTGTTCATTCTCTATCTGCTGGTGCTGATGCGCTGGCTCGCGGCGCGCGGCGGCTATGTCTCGATCTTCGACGTGCCCTATCACATCACGCTCGGCTTCTGGCCCTTCATCGCCAATCTGTTCCTGGTGCAGGCGTGGAACCTGTTCGACCGGCTGACATGGAACGGCGTGTCGTGGTTCGTCAGCGTGGAGTTCTTCCTGTGCCTGATCTTCCCGCTCTACATCTTCATCGCACGCGGCGGCTGGTGGCGCGGCGCATTGCTCATCATCGCGGGCGGACTGGGCCTTCTGGCGCTGGACATCACCAACAAGCATGCGCTCGACATCACCTTCCACAACGGCATCCTGCGCGGCATGAGCGACTTCGCCATCGGCGTCGGCATGGCGAACATCTATCGCGTCGTTCGCGCGCGCGGCGGCGAGCCCTTGCCGACATGGGCGCACACGGTCTTCCAATCCGTTGCCGTGCTGGCGCTGCTTTGGGCGATCTATCACTCGGGATGGTCGCATCAATGGCGCGACATCTATGTCGTGCCGCCGATGATGCTGCTGATCTTCACGCTGTCCTTCGATCGCGGGATATTCGCGTGGATGCTGGACACGAAAGCGCTGCAAAAGCTCGGCGAGTGGTCCTATGCGATCTATATCGGGCAGACGGCGTGGCTTCTTCTCATCCGTCACTTCGAGCAGCACTGGTATCCGCCGGATGACACGATCGTCTTCGGCATGCGCTGGGCCGATTTCATCTGGACGCTGGAACCGCTGACGCTCGTGCTTGTCTGCGTTGTCTGGGGCGCCTTGCTGTCGCACTTCATCGAAGAACCGGCCAGCAAAGCCCTGCGCAAATGGATCGTTCCGGCGCGTAAACCCGCCACCGCTTGACCCCGCCGGGGCCATCCGCCATCAATCGCGCCGACAAATTATCAGCTCGCTGAAGGAGATTTCGCATGGCTATCCGCTATGACAACAAGGTCGTCATCGTCACCGGCGCCGGCGGCGGATTGGGCCGCTGCCATGCCCTCGAATTCGCCAAGCGCGGCGCGAAAGTCGTCGTGAACGATCTGGGCGGCGCGGTGGACGGCACCGGCGGCAACTCCGCCGCAGCGGAAGCGGTGGTGAAGGAAATTACCGCCGCGGGCGGCACGGCCATCGCCAACGGTGCATCGGTCACCGATGACGCGGGCGTGGCGCATCTCATCAAGCAGACGATGGACACCTGGGGCCGCATCGACGTGATCGTCGCCAATGCCGGCATCCTGCGCGACAAGAGCTTCTCCAAGATGGAGATCAAGGATTTCGACGCCGTCGTGCAGGTTCACCTGATGGGCACGGTGAAGCCCGTGAAGGCGGCTTGGGAGATCATGAAACAGCAGCAATATGGCCGCATCATCGTGACGACATCGTCCACCGGTCTCTACGGCAATTTCGGCCAGACGAATTACGGAGCCGCGAAGCTCAGCCTCGTCGGCTTCATGAACACGCTGAAGCTGGAAGGCGCGAAGGACAACATCAAGGTCAACGCGATCTGCCCCGTCGCCGGCACGCGCATGACCGAGAACCTGATGCCGCCGCAGATGCTCGAAGCACTCAAGCCGGAATATGTGACCCCGGCCGTAGTGTTCCTCGCCAGCGACGACGCGCCGACCGGCGTGATCATTTCTGCGGGCGCGGGCGTGTTCTCGTCCGCCGAGATTGTGGAGTCGCCGGGCGTGAACCTCGGCCACGGCGCGACGGCGGATACGGTGGCGGAATACTGGTCGAAAATCTCCGACTTCACCGGCGCCAAGCACTTCACCATGGGCGGCGAGCATGGCGCGCACCTGTTCGAGCGCATGAAGGATAAGCCTGTCGCGCCGTAGTCGCGCCTCGACCTAAAAGAAAACTCCGGCGAAGCGAAAGCTCCGCCGGAGTTTTTGTTTGCGCGCGACTTAGAGGCCCAGCACGGCCTTCGCCATGATGTTGCGCTGGATTTCGTTCGAGCCGGCGTAGATCGAGGCTTTGCGCAGGTTGAAATAATACGGCGCGATCGGCGCGGCGAAGTCCGGACCGGGACGCGGCTCGTTCGTCTTCGCCCAGGTGTCGCGAATGAAGGGCATGACGTAATAGCCCACCGCTTCCACCGACAGCTCACTGATCGCCTGCTGCAGGTCCGTGCCTTTGCACTTCAGCATGGACGCTTCCGCGCCGGGCCGCTGGCCCGCGCTCATGGCGCTGAACATGCGAAGCTCGAAGAATTCCAGCGACGAGACTTCGATCTCCAACGCATCGAGTTTCGCGCGGAACGCCACGTCATCAATCAGCTTGCCGCCGCTGGCATCGGTCTGCGACGCGATCTTCCGGATCTTGCCGATCGTGCGCTTCAACCCCGGTCCATAAGCGTTGCCGCGTTCGAACGAGAGAAGATATTTCGCGTAGTCCCAGCCCTTGTTGACCTCACCGATGAGGTTCTCCTTCGGCACCTTCACGTCCGTGTAGAAGACCTGATTGACCTCCTGCTGCCCCGGCATCGGCACATCCAGCGTCACCAGCGGCTCGACCTTGATGCCCGGCGTCTTCATATCCACCAAAATGAAGCTGATGCCTTCCTGCGCTTTCGCTTTCGGATTGGTGCGCACGAGGTTGAACATCCAGTCCGCGAACTGCGCGTGCGTGGTCCAGATCTTCGAGCCGTTGAGCAAGAAGTGATCGCCCTTGTCCTCGCACTTCATCTGCAGCGAGGCGAGGTCCGAACCCGAACCGGGCTCCGAATAACCCTGGCACCACCACACTTCGGAGGCGAGGATCTTCGGCAGATGCTTCTTCTTCTGCTCCGGCGTGCCGAACGCCATGATGACGGGGCCGACCATCTTCAATCCCATCGGCGAAACGGTCGGCGTTCCCGCCGCGCTCATCTCAAGGTCGAAGATGTATTTCTGCGTCGCCGTCCAGCCGGGACCGCCATACTCGTCCGCCCAATTGGGCGCGATCCATCCCTTGCGGTACAGCGCGCGCTGCCACTTCACCATCGAGTCCTTGTCGAGATAGCCGTTCTTCGACTGCGCGCTCTTCGCCCGCAGATCGTCGTCATAGGCTTCGGCGATGAACGCGCGCACCTCGTCGCGGAACGCGAGGTCTTCTTTCGAGAAGGACAGATCCATCGCAGACCTCAGACGGCGTCGAAATATTGAATCTCAGGCTTGCCGCCCATGGTCGGCCCGATCTTGGGACCGGCGGCGCGGAAGTGATCGGACTTGCCATGCGCCTCGAGCGCGGCCTGGTCGGCATAAATCTCCATGACGACATAGGTCTGCGGATCGGCCTTGGACTTGAAGATGCGATAGAGCTGGTTGCCCGGCTCATTGGCCTTCACCTGCGCGGCCAGATCGCGGAACACCGCTTCGAAATCCGCATTCTTGCCTTCGGCGACCTTGAGGGTCGCGACCACGCCAATAGCCATGTTTCCACTCCGAAATATCGTTTCGCGAAGCAGGCTAATCGGCCCAAAGCGCCAGTGCAACGCGCGGTTAACGTAACGTATACGCGGGTTTCTCAAGCGCATTTTAACCGTGCGCCATCCAAAATCGGAACGCTGTAAAAAGAGTTTCAGAAGGCGTGTCGGAGCAATTCGCTTTAGCCGCGGGAAAAGACGAGCAAGCCGCGCGGCTTGCGCTCGACGAATTGCGTCTGGCGCTCGGCAACACGCGTCCCAACAAGTTCATGATCCCGTGCCTGGCCGCGCTGATCTGCGCGATGTTCCTGCACTGGGAAACGCCGGCGACGCTGGCGACGTGGTTTGCGATCGTCATCGTGGGATTGGTGCCGATGCAGATCGTCGCGGCGGCGTTCCTCAAGCGCGAACCACCGCCGTCTGAAATGGAGACCTGGCGCACGCGCATCGTGATCGCGAACGCCTTTTTTACGGTCTGCTGGTCGATGCTCGCGCCACTGTTCTGGATTCATGGCGACAGCTTCAATCAGGTGCTGGTGATCCTCGTTCTCGCCTGCACATTGGCCGGCGATACCGCGCTGATGAGCGCGAGCCGGCCGCTCAGCGGCACCGGTTCACTCGTCTATGGCACGGCCATCGTCGCGTTGCCGCTTTCGGAAGGCGGCCCGATCTACAACACGCTTGGTCTCGTCGCCCTCTGCTACATGCTTTACATGTATTACCTGTCGCAGCAGGTGCACAAAACCGCGCGCTCCATGCTGGAGCTTCGTTACGATAAGAACGATCTCATCGAAGCGCTTGAGCGCTCCAAGCAGGAATCCGACGTGGCCCGCATCCGGGCCGAAGCGGCGAGCCGGTCGAAATCGGAATTCCTCGCCAACATGAGCCATGAGCTGCGCACGCCGCTCAACGCTATCATCGGCTTCAGCGAGATGATCCATTCCGGCAACTTCGCGCACAAGAGCGAGGAGTACTCCCAGCTCATCCGCGATTCAGGCCATCATCTGCTGACGCTCATCAACGACATCCTCGATCTCGCGAAGATCGAAGCCGGGCGCATGACCTTGCATGAAACCGATCTGGAGCTCGAAGCGATCCTTTCCGATTGCATCAAGCTCATGGCCGCGCGCGCGCAATCCGGATGGATCACGCTCCACAGCGACGTGCCCGCCGGCTGCCCAAAACTGCGGGCGGACGAGCGCGCGCTGAAGCAGATCCTCCTGAACCTCATATCGAACGCGGTGAAATTCACCCCGCCCGACGGCAAGGTGACGGTCGGCGTGCATACGCAAATGGACGGATCGCTCGCTATCGCCGTCATCGACGACGGCATGGGCATCGCCGAATGCGATCAGGCGCGGGTCTTCGAGAATTTCGGCCAGGGCCGCCATGACGTCGTGACGTCCGACAAGGGAACAGGCCTCGGCCTTCCCATCGTGAAAGGCCTCATCGAAGCGCATGGCGGGCGCGTGACGCTGGAGAGCGCCGTCGGCGAAGGCACGCGCGTAACGCTCACCTTCCCCGCTTCGCGCGTGCTGGGCCTGCAGCGGCCCAAAAACATCTTCGTGACTACTGGCCTTTGAACTCAGGCTTGCGCTTGTCGAAGAAGGCGGCCACGGCCTCGGCGTGATCCGACGTCAGATGCGCGATGGACTGCATCGCCGCCGACATCTCCATGGTCGTATCGAAGCTCACGCCCTGCCCTTCGCGCATCAGCTTCTTGGTCATGCGCAACACGTCCGGCGGCTGGCGGCAGACCCGCTCGGCCAGCGCGCGTGCTTCCGCCAGCAACTGATCGGCGGGCACGACCTTCGAGATCAATCCCCAAG
>JBQCJO010000501.1:0-2831 GCA_051952735.1 Rhizomicrobium sp. | reverse complement strand
AAGGTTGGTCCAGACCGTGAAATGCACTTCCGGCAGAGCCGCCGCATCCACCACGCTCACCCCTTTTGGAACAGGCAGCAGGCATTTTTCCGACGCGACCGCATATTCGGCATAACCGCCGCCGCCGAGCAGCGCGCATATCTTGTCGCCGGCTTTGTATTGCGTGACGTCCGCCCCAAGTTCGGCGATCTCGCCGGACACTTCCATGCCGAGCGTGTCGGGCGCGCCCGGCGGCGGCGGATAACGCCCCGCACCCTGCACCATGTCGGCATGATTAAGCCCCGCCGCGCTAACCTTTATAAGAACCTCGCCCGCCTTGGGCTTCGGCGTGGGAATATCCGCCACGACGAGGCGATAATCCTTCCCGGAATTTTCAATGGCGATGGCTTTCATCTTGTTTTTGCGGCCTTGCGCGGAGGTTTTCCGGAGCCGACACTAGCAAGGCTGAATGCAGGTGCGAAACATGGCCGTCGATCCAGAGGAACTTCTGCCGCGCAAGAAACTGCCTGATATTGTTTTGGGGCAGGACCTTTCCACCATGTCCGAACATGAACTGGTCGCGCGGATCGCCGCATTGGAAGAAGAAATCGCCCGTTCGCGCGAGGCCATCAAGGCGCGGCAGTCCACCAAAACCGCCGCGGACGCGTTCTTCCGGAAAAATTAGCATTACGGAAAAACATAGCGTTATTCACCACTTCCCCGCGTAACGCATTCAGTAACCCTTAATCGGCAAAGGTGTGCACTTGCACACGGCAATCGCGCATAAGCGTTGCGCGAATGCCACCGCCTGTTCGCTTATGTGCCGGCATGCACCGAAGGTTGCTTGCCTTGAACAGCGGGCTTGATAGTTTTCGCGCACAAGAACGGGATGGGTGCATGACGCCGAACGATCACGACGAAGAAGACTTTGCGCACCTCACCCGGCAAAGCTTCACCGGTTCCGCGCTTTTCGAAAAGACATTCGATGAGGGCATGTCGCTGGTCGAAGAGACTGCGCGCTATCTCGATGGACGCGGCCGCGACGAATCCAAGGATCTTCCGCGCAAGGCGGCGCTTCTCTATGCCGGCGAAAGCATGCGCGTGACGACGCGGCTCATGCAGGCCGCAAGCTGGCTTCTGGTGCAGCGCGCGGTGCATGAGGGCGAGATGGAAGCGGAGCAGGCGGCGAGCGATCGCTATCGCCTGGGCTCCAAGGAAATCTGCCTCGGCGGCCGTGAAGACGGCACCGATCTTTTGCCGATCACGCTGCAGGACCTGCTCAAGCGCAGCGACAATCTCTATCGCCGCATCGAACGCCTGGACGACATCCTCTTTCGCGGCGGCCTGCCGCAATCCGGCGCCAAGACGCAGATCGGCCGCCTCGAAGAAGCGTTCGGCAAAGCGGGTTGATCGGAAGGCCGGCTTAAGGTCCGGCCGACGCCTTACTTCTTGACGTAATCGCCGAAGCGCTTGTTGAAGCGCGTCAGGCGGCCGCCACGGTCGAGCAGCTGCTGCTGGCCGCCGGTCCAGGCCGGGTGCGTGGACGGATCGATGTCGAGCTGAAGCTTCTGGTCCGGCTCGCCCCAGGTCGTGCGGGTCCGATACGTGGTGCCGTCGTTCATGACGACATTCACGAAGTGATAGCTGGGATGCACGCCCTTTTTCATGGCCGGAAAACCTTCAAACCCGTTCAGAAGCGCGGGCTTATAGGGGACCGGAGGCGGGCTGTCCAGCCAGCGGCGATCAGCCCGGTTTTGGGCGGATGCGGGCTGGTTTATAGGGGACGGGAACCCCAGATACCGAACCATGTCGCAGTCGGGCCAGGAATACAGCGAGCAAATCCAGCATCTGGCGCAAGGGCGGGCTAAGGGGCGCTCCCTCAAGCCGCTCCGGACGTTGTTTCCGTTCCTGAAGCCGTTCCGCTGGCGGATTCTGGCCGCCTCGCTGGCGCTTATTGTTTCTTCCGGCGCGATGCTGGTCTTGCCCGCGGCGCTGCGCTCGCTGATCGACCGCGGCTTCAGCGCCGACCAGATCGCCGCGATCTCGCATTATTTTCTGCTCTTCATCGCGGCGGCGGGCGTGCTCGGCGTTTCCACCGCCATTCGCTTTTATTTCGTGACATGGCTGGGCGAGCGGGTGATCGCGGACCTGCGCAAGGCGGTGTTCGCGAATGTCATCGGCCTGTCGCCGGTCTTCTTCGAAGTGACGCGCACAGGCGAAGTGCTGTCGCGCCTCACCGCCGACACCACGCTGATCCAGACGGTGGTCGGATCGTCCGTATCGGTGGCCGCGCGCAATTTCGTGATGTTCGTCGGCGGCCTTGTCCTGATGTGCGTGACATCTCTGAAGCTGACCGGACTGGTGACCGGCGCCGTGGTGCTGGTGATGATCCCGCTGATGCTTTTCGGCCGTTGGGTGCGCACGCTGAGCCGCAAGAGCCAGGACCGTCTCGCCGATACCTCCGCGCATGCCAGCGAAACGATCAACGCGGTGCAGACCGTGCAGGCATTCACGCACGAAAACATCGAGCGCGCGGAATATGGCCAGGCGGTCGAGCAATCCTTCGATGTCGCGATCCTGCGCACGCGCGCGCGTGCGGCGATGACGGCCGTGGTGATTTTTGCCGTGTTCGGCGCGATCGCGGCGGTGGGATGGGTTGGCGCGCAGGACGTGGTCGGCCGCGTCATGACGGCGGGCCAGCTTGTGCAGTTTATCTTCTATGCGGGAATCGTGGCGGGCGGCGTCGGCGCATTGAGCGAGACGTGGGGCGACCTGCAACGCGCGGCCGGTGCGTCGGAACGCCTAAGCGAGCTTCTGACAGTGGAACCGGAGGTCAAGGCGCCCGCGCATCC